>CAZIIB010000172.1:0-7351 GCA_964539125.1 uncultured Thermoanaerobaculia bacterium
AAATCTCGTCGCGTCCATGCGTATCGCGGCCTCGCACGCCCTCCTCGTTCTCCTCATCTCCTCGGCAGCCCTCGCCGACGATCCGAAGATCCACGGCCTCGAGGCCTCCGTCGACGGCCACCGCGTGATGCTCGACTTCGTCATGACCGACGCGTTCGACCACGACGTGGTCGAGCGCGTCTCGAGCGGGCTGCCCACCAGCTTCACCTACGAGCTCGAGCTCGCCAAGGACCGCAAGCGCTGGTTCGATCGCTCCCTGGGCCACAGCGAGCTCCAGGTGATCGCCATGTTCGATGCAGTCACCCGCGAGTACCTGGTGAACTACAAGCTCGACGGCAAGCTCGTGGAGAGCCGCATGGTGCGCAGCCTGGACGAGCTGCGCGAAGCGATGACCCGCTTCGAGGGCATCCCGGCCTTCACCCTCGAGCCGCAGCCCGCCCGCTTCCGGATGCTGGTCAAGGTGCGGGCGCTGCTGGGAACCCACAGCCTGTTCGCCTTCATCCCCACCCGGATCACGACCGACTGGAAGGAGTCGAACAAGTTCCGGGCCCCGGAGGATCTGCTGCCGCCGCGCTAGGGCAGTCCACCGCCATGGCCCTCAAGGAACGCCTCCGCCGCCACCGCAAGGATCGGCGGTTCATCGTCGGCGCGTTGGCGGCCCTCCTGGTCGTCCTGATCTCCCTCTTCTACCTGGTCCAGCGCGGCCGGGACCTCCCGGACACGCTGCTCAACAACCAGCTCCTGCTCTTCGTCCTCTGGTACGGCAACGTCGTCCTGATCCTGACCATCCTCTTCGTCCTGCTGCGCAACCTGTTCAAGCTGCTGGTCGAGAGGCGCCACCGGATTCTGGGTTCGAAGTTCAAGATCAAGCTGGTGGCGACCTACATCGGGCTGGCGCTGATCCCGGTGCTGCTCCTCTTCGCCTACGCCACCGAGCTGCTCCAGGGCACCGTCGACCGCTGGATCAACGCCCCCGTCGCCAAGGTCCTCGACCAGGCCTCGACGGTGGTCGAGGGGCTCTACACCCGCCTCGAGGACCAGGCCCTGCGCGACGCCGGCCAGGTGCTCGACGCCATCGACGACCTCGACCTCCAGGACCCCACCCAGCGCCCCGAGCTCGGCCGGCGACTCCAGAACCTGCTGGGTGAGCTCTCCCTGGACTACCTGGCGGTCTACGACGGCACAGAGTTCATCCACGCCGTGGTCGATCCGCGCAGCGGCATCACCGACCTGCCCGAGCCGGGGCGCCGCAACCTGGCCGCCGCGGCCGCCGGCGAGCGCATGGTCCGGCGCCTCTCCCAGGACTCGGCCGGACGGCTGATCCTGGGCGCCGCGGCCCGACCGGCGAACGGGTCGGCCGAGGCGGAGGCGCCCGCCGCCGGGAGCGGCGCGGAGGGCGAGCACCCGGCGACGGTGGTGGTGGCCGGCGTGCTCCTCGACCCCCACATCGCCGAGATCGCCGACCAGCTCGTCCAGGCCCACCAGCGGCACCGCCAGCTCGTGGTGCAGAAGGACGCGCTCGAGGCGAGCCACCTTCTGCTCTTCCTCCTGGTGACCCTGCTCATCCTCCTCTCGTCGTCCTGGGTCGGCCTCTACCTGGCCCGCCGGGTCACCGTGCCGATCCAGGCCCTCGCCGAAGGGACCGAGCGGATCAGCCAGGGTGACCTCGACCACCGGGTGGTGGTGGCGGCCGACGACGAGCTCGGGGTGCTCGTGCGCTCGTTCAACCGCATGACCGGAGAGCTCAAGCGCAACCGGGAGCTGATCGAGCGGAGCAACCGGGAGCTCAAAGAGGCCAACGCCCGACTCGCCGAGGAGCGGGCCCTGATCGCGGCGGTGGTCGACAACGTGGCGGCCGGCGTCATCGCGAGCGACCGGGACGGCCGGATCGTGACCTGCAACGGAGCGGCCCTGCGGATGCTGCGCCAGTCCGAGGACGAAGTGGTCGGCCGGCCGGCGGCCGAGGCCTGGAACGACCCGGAGCGGGCCAAGCTCGCGGCGCTCCTCGACCCGCCCCGGCCGCCGGCCGGCGAGGCGGTGGCCGGCCTCACCAAGGAGCTCCACCTGGTGCTGGGCGGCGAGTGGAAGAGCTTCGAGGTCAAGGTGACGCCCATGGTCTCTCCGGGCGAGGGGCTGGGGGGACGGGTCATGGTGCTCGAAGATTTGACCGAGCTGATCAAGGCCCAGCAGCTCGCCGCGTGGAACGAGGCGGCCCGCCGGATCGCCCACGAGATCAAGAACCCCCTGACCCCCATCCGGCTCGCCGCCGAGCGGATCCGGCTCAAGCACCGCCGCGGCGACGCCGACATGGACGAGGCGCTGGAGGCCGGGGTGGACATCCTCCTCCAGGAGGTCGCCGCCATGCAGGCGATGGTCGACGAGTTCTCGCGCTACGCCCGCATGCCCCGCCCGCAGCTCGGCCGGGTGGACCTGGCCCGCCTGGTCGAGGAGACGCTCCACCTCTATCGGGGTCTGAAGCCCGGCGTCGACGTGACGAGCCGGATCGGCCCCGGCACGGACTCCCTGATGGCCGACTCCGAGCAGATCAAGCGGGCGCTGATCAACCTGCTCGACAATGCGATCGAAGCGACCGAGCCGCCGGGGCGGGTGACGGTGGCCGCCGACGCCTTGGACGGCCACGTGGAGCTCCACGTCGCCGACACGGGGCAGGGCATCCCCGCCCAGGCCAAGGACAAGCTCTTCCTCCCCTACTTCTCCACCAAGGGGCGGGGCACCGGCCTGGGCCTCGCCATCGTCCACCGGATCGTCTCGGACCACCGGGGCACGATCCGGGTGGAGGACAACGAGCCCCACGGCACGGTGTTCACGATCGAATTACCGCTGAGGTGACTGGACTTCGCTTCGGACCTCGGGACGCACGATCCGTCTTCGAGTCTCGAAGCTGAGCCCCCCTCCCACGACCCTCTGCTCGGAGACACCGCACCGGCCCGGGCCTTCACCAGCGCAGAGAGCAGCCGGGTCCCCCCCGCATCCCCTCGATCCCCTTCCCACCCCCGAGGGGGGAAGGGGACGCCCCCACCCGCCTTCGCCGTGGAGCTGCCCGGGAGGAGGCTTCCCTCTCCCCCCTCGAGGGGGTGGAGAGGGATCGAGGGTGAGGGGGGTGATCCGGAAGATCCCCCTGGTCTGGAGAAGCCGTGCAGAGGAGCGTAGCCAAACCCGTTTGTCGTGGGCCAGCGTCCACCGGAGGCGCGGACGGTTGACGTGCCTCTCGCTCTGAAGCAGAGCTTCTAATACCGATACACCGCCGCGAGCGGCGCCTGCTCCGGCACGTTCTCCGGCTGCACCGCGAACACCCGCCCTCCCTTGAGCAGCGTCTGGATCGCCGCGAAGTCGACCAGGTCCTCGTGGCCGGGGCCGTCGTGGTCGGCGAGCTCCACCTTGCGTCCGTCGGGATCGAACGACCCCCAGCGGCGGGTTCCCAGCGCCACGAAGAGCGTCTCCACGCGGCCGTCCGCTGCGGCGGTGATCACCTCTTCGAGCTGGCTCGAGGCCTGCCCGGTGCCCGCCAGCGCGCCGTAACGGTCGGCCGCCGTCTCCTGGGAGCGGGTGAAGACCGGCTCCACCAGGGGCCAGGCCTTCCGGTGGAGGTCCTCGGGGGTCAGGTCGTCCGGGTTGCCGGGGATGCCGGCCTCGATCAGCCCGGGGTAGCTCGAGGCCTGGCGGTAGATGGCGAACAGGAACTCCACTCCCGCCAGCACCAGGGGGGCGCTCCGGTCGCCGATGAGCTCGGCGACGCCGCGGTCCAGCAGGCTGAAGAACTTGCGGATCTCGGCCTTGGCGTCGTCCTCGCCTCCGCCCTGGCCGTGGTAGACGGGCGAGTCGCCGGCGCGGGAGGTCTTGGTGCCGGTGTGGTACTGGATGTGAGTCTCCTCCACCTCGTAGCCCACCGCCTCGTCGAGGCTCGTCGGCAGGTCGCCCAGGTCGAGCTCGCGCACACTGTGACGCGTGGCCTCCAGCAGCCGGGCCCGCTTCTGGGACAGGGCCAGGACGTAGAACCGGCCGTCTCCCGAGAGGAGCGGCAGCAGAGGCTTCAGGTGGAATCGCTCCTCGACCAGGGCCAGCTCGCGGACCTCGACGGGCACCCGGTAGTAGCGGAAGAAACCGTCGGCGAGGAAGATCGCCAGGCCCTCGCTCTGGTGCTGCCAGAAGGGGGTGTCGTCGATCAGGTCGGCGGCCGGTCGGAGGAGCGCCTCCACCTGCTTCGGCGTCAGGCCGTGCGCCTCCAGCGCCTCGCTCGCCTTGCGGACCAGGTTCTTGAATCGGATGGCGTTTTGCTGGGTCTCCGGACCGGCCTTGACCATCGGTGCATACAAGGACACGCAAGCGCCTTCGCGCCGCTCCATCAAGGCTTCGAGCTCGCCTCGGGATAGCTGCTTCATGGGATGGACCTCCTCAGTCGACTCCGGGATGCTTCCGGTGGCGGCGTCCCTCTCCCCCCGGAGGGCGGGAGAGGGTTCGAGAGTGAGGGGGGCGATCCGATAGATCACCGGCCCCTTGCCTATGGTAACCTCGCCCTCCTTCGCACTCGTTCCTCTCTCGAAAAGACAACCCCCTCCGAAAAGGGAGCTACTCCGATGAAACCAGTTTACAGCCTTCTCGCGGGCGTGCTCGTCCTGTCGTTGGGCGTCTCGCCGGCGTGCGCCGCACCCCGGGACGCGGATCAGAACCAGGCCAAGGGCCAGGAGATGGCCCAGGCCGGCCAGGCCGCCGAGTCCGGTGAGACCGCCGGCGGCGCTCAGGACCCGTCCAAGACCTTCTACGCTCTCGGGCTCGCCATCTCCCAGGGCCTGGCCCAGTTCCACCTCAGCGAGGAGGAGCTCCAGTCCGTGGAGCAGGGGCTGGCCGACGGCGTTCTGGGCAAGGAGCCCAAGGTCGACTTGCAAGAGTACATGAAGAGCATCCAGGAGCTCGCCCAGGAGCGGTCCGCGGCCGCCTCCAAGATGGAGCGCGCGCAGGGCGCCGAGTTCCTCGCCAAGGCGGCCGCCGAACCCGGCGCGGTGAAGACCGACTCCGGCCTGGTCTACAAGATCGAGAAGGAAGGCACGGGGCCCAGCCCCGCGGCCACCGACACGGTCAAGGTGAACTACAAGGGAACCCTGCGCGACGGTACGGTCTTCGACAGCTCCTATGACCGGGGCCAGCCCGCCACCTTCCCGCTCAACCAGGTGATCCCCTGCTGGACCGAGGGCGTCCAGCACCTGAAGGTGGGCGGCAAGGCGAAGCTCGTGTGCCCGCCCGACCTCGCCTACGGCGATCGGCCGGCCGGCAAGATCCCGCCGGGCTCGACGCTGATCTTCGAGGTGGAGTTGCTCGACATCGAGAAGGCGGAAGCGCCGAAGACACCGGCCCCCGCCCAGTCTCCGGACCAGAGCCAGCAGAAGATGCCGGCGAAGGGCTCCGGGCAGGGCCGCTAGCCGCATCGATGCTCAGGAAGCGGGCGATCCGGTCGCTGCTCGTCGAGCGGGTCGCCGGGCTTCGGCCGAGCGAGACCGAGGCCGAGGCGCCGGCGACCGATGAGGAGGCCCCGGCCGAGGCGGCGGTGGAGGAGACCGCCGCCGAGGTCGAGGCCCTGCGCAAGGCCGAGCGCCGGGCCCTCCTGGTGGTGGGCCTCGACTGGATCGCCCTCGCCGTGCTCTTCGTTCTCAGGGACCGGGGCGCGGCCTTCTTGCCCATGGACGGCACGGTGGAGACCGTCTTCACCTTCGGCGTCCTGGTGGTGGCGATCCACTCGGGCTTCCGCCTCGGCCAGCTCGAGAAGTACCGGGCGGTGTCGCGGGCTTACGACGATCTGCTGAAGTGAGAGGGGGGCCGGGGACCGGCTCCCCGACCCCGACCTTCCGTCCTACATTTAGCCGCCGGGAGGTGGCGTGCCCTTCCCCCCCTCGGGGTGGGAAGGGGAACGAGGGGTTGCGGGGGGAGCCAAGCGAGCCGCCTTGCCGATCAGGGTCGCCAGCTCCGAGACCCGGACGTCGCCCGGGTACTCGGCCGCCAGCCTCTGCGCTCGGCGGAAGAGATCGTCCAGGTCTCCCCGGCGCGCCCAGTAACTCCCCTCGAGGATCTCGCCGAGCTCCGCCACCACCGACGCCAGGCGCAGCGAACGGGGCGCCGCGTTCCAGCTCCCCTCGAGCTCCCGCGCGGTGATCGGCTTCGCGAGCTCCTCCACCCGGCCGGAGGCGACGCTCCGGTAGCGCAGGCGCAGGGTCGCGGCGGTGCGGCGGCCCGGCGTTCCCGGCCGAAGCTTCACTTCGTAGAGCGCGGTCACCCCGTGACCGGCGCCCACCTCTCCGGCGTCGACCGTGTCGTCGCGGAAGCGCTCGTCCGGCACGTCCCGGTTCTCGTAGCCGATCAACCGGTAGCGCTCCACCACCTCGGGATCGAACTCCACCTGCACCTTGGCGTCCCGGGCGACGGTCTGAAGCGTGCCGGTCAGGTTCTCGACGAACACCCGCCGCGCCTCGTCCAGGCTGTCGACGTACGCGTAGGCGCCGTCGCCCCGGTCGGCGAGCTGCTCCATCAACACGTCGTTGTAGTTGCCCATGCCGAAGCCGACGGTGGTGAGCTCGATGCCTTGCCGTGCCTCGTCGCCGATCCGCGCCAGGATCGAGCCGGGGCCGGTAGCGCCCACGTTGGCGACGCCGTCCGAGCACAGGATGACCCGGTTGATCGCGCCGGGGCGGAAGTCCCGGCGGGCGAGCGAGTAGCCGATCTCGAGCCCTTCCTCGGCGTTGGTCGCGCCCTCGGGCCGGAGCTGCCCGATCGCCCGGCGGATGGCCTCGTGGTCCGCGGTGTGCCCGAGCAGCACGCGGCCGTTCGAGCCGTAGACCACCAGCGCGACGCGGTCGTCGGGGCGCAGGTGATCGAGGAGCAGGCCGAGGGCCTGCTTGACCAGGCCGAGGCGGTTGCCGTAGCCCATGGAGCCCGAGACGTCCACCACGAAGGTGAGGACGGCGCTCTTGCGGTCGGCAGGATCGACCACTCGGGCCTTGAGGCCGAAGCGGATCAGGTGGTAGCGAGCTGTTTCGCCGAAGGGCGAGCGGGAGCCCTCGGCGTAGAGGGCGAAGTCCCCCTCGGCAGGCGGCGCATCGCCGTAGTCGAAGGCGTTGATCAGCTCCTCCACCCGCACCGCCTCGTGGGGCGGCAGGTGGCCGTCCGTGAGATAGCGGCGGACCACGCCCCAGGAACCGGTGTCCACGTCGAGGCCGAAGGTCGAGAGCGGGTCGTCCTCGGTGTCGACGAACGGGTTGGTGCCGTAGCTCTGGAAGAAGACGTCGCCGTAGGGCTGGTCGTTGGGCTCGGCGGTGCCGCCGGTGGAGGGCGCCATGCCGGCCGG
>CAZIIB010000173.1:0-7348 GCA_964539125.1 uncultured Thermoanaerobaculia bacterium
TTCGACGCGGCCGAGATGGAGGCCTACGATCCCAACTACGTGGGCGGCGACATCAACGGCGGGGTGCTGGACCTGGGGCAGCTCTTCGCCCGGCCGGTGGCCCGGTGGACGCCGTACGCCACCCCCAATCCGAAGCTCTGGATCTGCTCCTCGTCGACCCCTCCGGGCGGTGGCGTCCACGGCATGTGCGGCTACCACGCCGCCCGGGCGCTCCTCGCGAGCCACGCTTTCGACGGGCGCTGAGCCGGCGGGTCAGCCTTCGCGCAGGGTCTCCACCGGGTCGACCCGCGTCGCCCGGCGGGCCGGTGCCACGCCGGCCGCGAGCGCGGTCGCCAGGAGGAGGGCGACCGTCACGGCCAAGGTGAGGGGGTCGTGGGCGTCCAGGTGGAAGAGCCAGGCGTGGAGCAGGCGGCCGGCGGCGAGGGCGGCGAGCCCACCCGCCAGGAGGCCGCCGGCGGCCAGCGCGACCCCCCGGCCGAGGACCAGCGCGAGCACCCGGCGGCGGCTCGCCCCGAGCGCCATGCGGATCCCCACCTCGCGGCGGCGCTGTCCCACGACATAGGCCAGGACCCCGTAGAGGCCGACGGCGGAGAGGGCGAGGGCGGTGGCGGCGAAGAGGCCGAGCAGGAGGGCGTAGAGGCGATTCCTGGCCAGCGAGGCGGCGAGGCGCTCCTCCATGGTGCGCACCTGGAAGAGGGCGAGGCTCGGATCGAGGGCGGCCACCACCCGGCGAGCGTCCTGGGCGAGGGCGGCCGGGTCGCCGTCGGTCTTGACGACCACGGTGAAGAAGTCCATGGGGAACTGGGCGAAGGGCACGTAGAGCTCGGGCACCGGCTCCGCGGCCAGGGAGTCGTGGTGCACGTCGCCCACCACGCCCACCACCTCGCCGCCGGCGCGCCGCGCGCTCACGCCGAGGGTGGAGCCCACCTCCAGGGTGTGACCCACCGCCGGCTCGCCGGGCCAGAGCAGGCGCGCCGCCGCCCGGTTGACGAGCGCCACCGGCGCCGAGCCCCGCCGGTCGGCGCCGGTGAAGGCGCGGCCCGCCGCGAGGGGGATCCCCAGGGTGCGGAAGTACTCGGGGGTCACCACCCGCACCTGGACGTAGGGCTCGGTGCCGGGCTGGTCGTAGGCCGGCGCGCCGTCGAGTCGCTCGACCGAGATCACGTATGACATGCCGCTCAGGGGGAGGCCGAAGACGGCGCCGGCCCGGGTGACCCCGGGACGGGCCGCCAGCCGCCCGAGGAGCTCGTCGAGGAAAGCGCTGCGCTGGCCGGCCTCGGGGTAGGCCGCGTCGGAGAGCGAGAGGTTGAAGCCGAGCACCCCCCGGGGATCGAAGCCCGGGTCGACCTGCTGGAGCTTCCAGAAGCTCCGCCCGAGGAGCCCGGCGCCGAAGAGGAGGACCACGGCGAGGGCGGCCTCGGAGACCACCAGGGCGTCCCGGAGCCGGTGGCTCGCCCGGTCCCCGGTGGTCCGGCCGCCCGCCGCCAGGCTGGCGTAGAGGCGGCGGCCCGCGGTGAGCCGGAAGGCGGGTACGGCGCCGGCCACGAGCGCGGTGGCGAGGGTCAGGCCGAGGGCGAAGAGGAGGGCCGGCCCGTCCACCCGCGCGGTCTCGAGGCGAGGGATGTCGAGGCCCGGAGCCGAGGCCAGGGCTCCGGTGACGGAGAAGGCGACGGCCAGCGCCGCGGCTCCACCCAGGGCGGCGAGCGCCAGGCTCTCGGAGAGGACCTCGCGAACCATCCGCGCCGGCGCCGCACCCAGGGCCGAGCGCAGGGCGAGCTCCTGGCGCCGCTCGAGGGCGCGGGCGAGGAGCAGGTTGGCGACGTTGGCGCAGGCGATGAGGAGCACCAGGGCGGCGGCGCCCAGGAGCATCCAGAGCGCCGGCCGGTACGAGCCGACCAGGGCTTCGCGCAGCCCGGTCACGGCGACGCTCTCGCCGTCGTTGGTCCTCGGATGGGCGGCGGCCAGCCGGTCGGCCACGGCCCCGGCCTGGGCTCGGGCGGCGGCCAGGGTCGCCCCCGGTGCCAGGCGCCCGTAGACCCGCAGGTAGTGGGCGCCACGCTGGGTGGTGAGGTCGTGCTCGTCGAACGCCTGGGGCGCCCACATCTCGCTCTGGTCGGGGAAGGCGAAGCCGGCGGGCATCACGCCCACCACCTCGGCCGGGGCGCCGTCGACCTCGATCCGGCGGCCCACGACCCCCGGGTCCGCACCGAAGCGCCGCCGCCAGAGGCCGTGACCGAGGATCACCACCGGGGTCGCGCCCGGCTCGAGCTCGGCGTCGCGGAAGGGGCGGCCGAGCTCGGGCGAGATCCCCATCACCCGGAAGAAGCCGCCGGTGACCTGGGCGCCGCCCACGAGCTCCGCCGGGGCGTTGCCCCCGCTCAGCGTGAAGCCGCCCGAGTTGACCGCGGCGAGGTCGCCGAAGGCGTCGACCTGGTCGCGGAGGTCGACGAAGTCGGGGGGCGAGACCGTCGAGAGGCCGTCGCTGGTGTGCGTGGCGAGCTCCACCAGCCGCTCGGGCTCGGGGAAGGGCAGGGGCCGGAGAAGGACCGCCCGGACGACGCTGAAGATGGCGACGTTGGCTCCGATCCCCAGGGCCAGGACGGCGACGGCGGTCAGGGTGAGCCCCGGTCGCCGGGCGAGCCGGCGGGCGAGCTGGCGGGTGGCGGCGGCGGCGTGGACCATGGCGCGCTCCTCGGAGGTCGGTGTCTCCGGGGGGCTCTTGGAAGAGCCGTGCCAGCCCGTCGCGGACCTGACAGTTGGGGCGTAAGTCGCTTACCATCAGGGAGTTGTGTGATAAGATCCCGAGCGAAGGCGGGCGGGCTTCGTCCGGTTCCGGGACCTGCGGTCCCGCGATCGAACGGGCGCTGGCACGGTTCCGCCTCCACGTTCACCGCACCATGCTCGAGAGCGACTCCCACGGCGAGCCCGGCTACCCGCCCATCGGCGACTACGCCCTGATCGGCGACTGCCGGAGCGCCGCGCTGGTCTCGAAACGAGGGTCGATCGACTGGCTCTGCCTGCCGCGATTCGACTCGCCGTCGCTCTTCGGCGCCATCCTCGACCGGCACAAGGGCGGCCGCTTCGCCGTCCGGCCGCGGGGCCGCTTCGCGACGACCCGGCGCTACGTGCCCGACACCAACGTGCTCGAGACCACCTTCACGGCCGACCGGGGGCGGGTGCGTCTGCTCGACCTCTTCCCGGTGGCCTCGGAGGAGGAGAAGGCACGGGAGCTCTGGCCCGAGCATCAGGTGCTGCGAGCGGTCGAGTGCCTGGAGGGCGAGGTGGAGGTGGAGGTCGTCTGCGACCCGCGGCCCGAGTACGGCACCGTGGTCCCGCGGCTCACGGACCGGGGGCCGCTCGGCTTCTGGTACGAGCACGACGCCGAGGCGCTCTGCCTGCGGAGCGAGATCCCGCTCGCCGAGCGCGAGGACCGCCCCGGCGTGCACGGCACCGAGACGCTCCGCGCCGGCGAGCGCCGGTACGTCTCCATCACCTTCACCGACGAGGAACCCGCCGTCTTGCCGACCTTCGGCGAGGCGGCCGAGCGGCGGATCGAATCGAGCCTCGAGTGGTGGAGCCGCTGGGCGGCGACCTGCCGCTACGACGGCCCCCACCGCGATCACGTGGTGCGGAGCGCCCTGGCCTTGAAGCTCCTCACCTTCGCCCCCTCGGGCGCCGTGGTGGCGGCACCGACCAGCTCGCTGCCCGAGGCGATCGGCGGCCCGCGCAACTGGGACTACCGCTACTGCTGGCTGCGCGACGCGTCGGTCACCCTCCAGGCGTTTCTCGACCTCGGTCTCCACGAGGAGGCGGACGCGTTCCTCTCCTGGATCGTCCACTCGACGCGGCTCACCCGGCCCCGGCTCCAGATCCTCTACGACGTTCACGGAGAGACCCGGATCGACGAACGGGTGCTGGACCACCTGGAGGGCTACCGGGGCTCGCGCCCGGTGCGCGTGGGCAACGCCGCCAAGGATCAGCTCCAGCTCGACGTCTACGGCGAGGTGATCGACGCGGCGGCGCAGTACGTCCGCCGCGGCTTCCACCTCAACCCGGCGACCGCCACGGCGATCGCCAGCCTGGGCAAGACGGTGGTGCGGTGCTGGCGCGAGCCCGACGAGGGAATCTGGGAGGTCCGCTCCGGCCGCCGGCACCACACCTACTCCAAGGTCATGTGCTGGGTCGCCCTGGACCGCCTCCTGGATCTCGACGAGGCGGGCCAGCTCGAGGTCCCGCGGGAGCGCTACGAGTCCGAGTGCCGGGCGATCCGCGAGGAGGTCGAGCGCCACGGCTTCAACCGGGAGCTGGGCAGTTACACGAGCGTCTTCGACGACGACCAGGTGGACGCGAGCCTCCTGCTCCTGGCCCGCTACGGTTACGCCGACGCCGCCGCGGAGCGCATGCGCGGAACCACCCGGCGCATCGAGGAGCGGCTGCGCGCCGCCGGCCTCCTGTACCGCTACCGGAGCCTCGACGACGGCCTCGAGGGCGGCGAGGGAGCCTTCGGCATCGCCAGCTTCTGGCACGTGGACTGCCTCTGCCGGCAGGGGCGTCGCGACGAGGCCGAGGCGATCTTCGACCGCCTGTGCGAGCGGGCGAACGACGTGGGCCTCTACGGCGAGGAGATCGATCCGGACACCGGCGAGTGTCTGGGCAACTTTCCCCAGGCGTTCACCCACGCCGGCCTGATCGACGCGGCCATGACGCTGGCTGCCGATCGCGGCCAGGGGCCCTCGGCGAGGGAGCACTCCGGCGTCGGGCCGGGCTCCGGCACGGGCGGGGGAGGAGAGACGGCATGAACGTGGGAAGCGCGTTGCTCTGGGGATTTCTCGCCACCGTCGTGATGGCGATCACTACCGAGGCGAGTCAGGGGCTGGGCCTCTCGCGGATGAGCATGCCGCTGATCCTGGGGACGATGTTCACCGCCGATCGGCGCAAGGCGCCGATCTACGGCTTCGTGGTGCACCTGCTCAACGGCTGGGCCTTCGCTTTCGTCTACGCCCTGGTCTTCGAGAGTCTCGGGCGGGCGACCTGGTGGATCGGCGCGATCATGGGCGTGGTCCACGGCCTGGCCACGCTGCTCCTCCTCGTGCCGCTGATCCCCGGTCTCCACCCCCGGATGGCCAGCCAGACCACCGGCCCCGAGCCCACCCGCGCCCTGGAGCCGCCCGGCTTCCTGGCCCTCAACTACGGCCGGCGGACGCCACTCATCACCCTCCTCGCCCACGTGCTCTACGGCCTCGTCATGGGCCTCTTCTACCATCTCCAGTGATCTCCCGCCGTGGGTGTACACTGCCCCTGGAAGATCTCGCGCAAACAACCACACGGCCCTGGCAGAGGAGGCTTGCGATGCGTAGGCTGAGACTCGGTACGGGGGCGCTGGTCGGAGCTCTCGCTACCGCTCCCCTGATCGCGGTGATGGCGCTGGCCTACCGGCTGGCGAACCTCCCCTTCTCCCCCTTCGACTTCTTCGACTGGGTCACCCGCGTCCTCCCCGGGCGCGTCGTCACCTTCGGCATCGACTCCATGATCTGGAGCTTGGAGAAGGTGGGCCTGAGCGTGGCCGACGCGGCCAAGACCGCCGAGCGGTCGGTGGCCGTGATCCAGTTCTTCGTGGTGGGTGTGGTGTTGGCGGCCTTGTTCTTCGCGGTCTACGGGATGGGGGCCTCGCGACACGCGCGGCGGGGGGCGGTGGCGGGCCTGGTGCTCGGCGTCCTCTTCGGCCTCCCCATGGCGGTGCTCGGAGTCACCATCGGCCAGTCGCCGGTGGCCCCCGCGTGGTCCGTCCTCTGGCTGGCGGTGCTCTACCTCGCCTGGGGGTGGGTCGTCGCCTGGGGTTTCCGGCGGACCGCGCCGGCCGTCGCGCCCGAGGTGGCGGGGACCGCCGAGGCCCGCGCCCTGGACCGGCGCCACTTCCTGATCCGGCTCGGCACGGCGAGCGCCGTGGTCACCGTGGCCGGGGCCGGCGTCGCCGAGCTCCTGAGGGTCTACCCGGGAGAGGGCGGAGGCGGCGCCGCGCGGGGCGGTGCGCAGGCCACGGTCAACGGCAGGGGCGAGCCGTTCCCCAACGCCGGAGACCCCGTGGTGCCGGCTCCGGGCACGCGGCCCGAGTACACGCCCCTCGACGACTTCTACAGCGTCTTCATCCGCACCGAGCCGACGAAGCTCGACGGCGCCTCCTGGGAGCTGCCGGTGACCGGCCTGGTGGACAACCCTCTCCGCCTGACCCTCGACGACTTCAAGAACCGCTACCCCTCCCGGGATCAGTACGTGACCATCTCCTGCATCTCCGGGCGGATCGGCACGGGGCTCATCAGCACCACGATGTGGACCGGGGTGCCGCTCCAGAGCGTGCTCGACGAGGCGGGCGTCCAGCCGGAGGCGAAGTACCTCCACATCCGCTCGGGCGACGGCTACTACGAGACCGTGGACCTCGACCTGGTGGCCCGGGACCCCCGGATCATGCTCTGCCACTCCTGGGACGGAAAGCCCCTGCCTTCGGACCACGGCTTTCCGCTCCGCATCTGGATCCCGGACCGCTACGGCATGAAGCAGCCGAAGTGGATCACCGCCATCGAGGTCTCGGCCGACTACGTACCGGGGTACTGGGTGGAACGGGGCTGGGACCGGGAGGCGCGGGTCAAGGAGACGTCGGTGATCGACACGGTGGCGGTCCGTTCCGCCTACCGGCAGGGCGGACGGATGCTGGTGCCGGTGGGCGGCATCGCCTTCTCGGGCGCCAAGGGGATCTCGAAGGTCGAGGTCCAGGTGGACGACGGGCCGTGGACCCAGGCGAAGCTGCGCCAGCCGCTGTCGGAGACGACATGGGTCGTCTGGCGCTACGACTGGCCGCTCGAGGAGGGCCATCACACCTTCACGGTGCGCTGCGCCGACGGCGACGGCAAGCCCCAGATCGAGACGACCCACGCCCAGCGCCCGAGCGGAGCGACGGGGCTGGACCACGAAAAGGCCAACGTCAAGGCCTAGCGCCGATCCTCACGGAGCTCGCGTGGGTGCGTGGGTGGAGGGAAGGGGAGCGAGGGGATGTGGGGGTGATCCGATCTACCCGGTCGATTGCATCGCGGCCGCGATGCCGTTGATCGACAGGAAGATCGCCTCGCGCAGCGCGCCGCGCTCCTCGTCGTCCGCCGCCCGGCGGTAGCGCCGGACGAGCTCGATCTGGAGCAGGTTCAGGACGTCGGTGTACGGGTTGCGCAGGGCGATCGACTTCTGGATCACCGGACTGTTGTCCAGGAGCTCCTCCTGACCGGTGATCTCGAGGATCGCCCGGCGGGCGAGCTCGAAGTCGCGGGCGATCGTCCGGTGGAAGCCGTGGCGCGCCTCGCCT
>CAZIIB010000174.1:0-7324 GCA_964539125.1 uncultured Thermoanaerobaculia bacterium
ATCGTCGCCCTCGCCGGCTACACCAACGCCGGCAAGTCGACCCTCTTCAACCGGCTCACCGAGACCGGGGGCGCACGTACCGCCGACCTGCTCTTCGCCACTCTCGACGCCCGCCTGCGCCGCGGCGAGCTCGACGGCGTCGGGACGGTCCTCTACACCGATACGGTCGGCTTCATCCGCAAGCTCCCCCACCACCTGGTCTCCTCTTTCCGAAGCACCCTGGGGGAGATCGTCGAGTCCGACCTCGTGCTCCACGTGATCGACCGCAGCCATCCGCGCTGGAGCGAGCAGATGGAGCTCGCCGAAGAGGTGCTCCGGAGCCTCGGGGTGGAGCCCGCGCGAGTGATCCGGGTGTTCAACAAGAGCGATCTGCTCGCCGGAGACGGTGCGGCGGCGCACGGAAGCGACGGCTCGGTCTCCATCTCCGCCCTGACCGGCAGCGGAAAGGAGGACCTGGAGGCGGAGATCAGCCGCCGCCTCGGCCGGCTCCGCGAGCCCGGTGCCCCGCCCCCGAACGGCCAGGCCGATTCGGGGGAGAGGACGGCGGTCCCGCCGTGGCAAGCGACCTGAGGACCTCCGGGGCCCCTCCCGGCCCGGACCTCGCCCAGCTCGAGCGGCTCCTCGGCGACTTCGAGATCGAGGGGGAGATCGCCCGCACCCCTCGGGCGGGAATCTATCGGATCCGTCTGGGCGCCCACGGCGAGCGTCCGCTGGCTCTCAAGGTCGCCCGCGAGCCCAGCGGCACAGACGATCTCGCCCGGTTCCGCCACGAGGCGCGCCTGCTCTCCGAGATCCGCCACCCCGGCGTGGTGGAGGTCTACGAAGTCGGCGTGCTGCCGGGCGACTACCCGTTCCTGGTCATGGAGCTGGTCACGCCCTACGCCCCGGAGCCGGAGCCGAGTTGGGACGAGATCTACGACCTCGCGATCCAGGCCGCCGCCGGCCTCGCCCACATCCACCACCACCGGGTCGTCCACCTGGACGTCAAGCCGTCGAACCTGGGGATCGTCGAGGATCCCGCCGGCGGCGAGCGGCGCCTCAAGATTCTCGACTTCGGCCTCTCGCAGGGCCTCGTCGGCCCCCTCGACCGCAGGATCCGCGGCACCCTCGCCTACACCGCCCCGGAGGTCCTGCTCCAGGACGCCTACGACCACCGCGCGGACCTCTACAGCCTGGGCTTGACCCTGCTCGAGCTGGCCACCGGCTCCCTGCCTTCGGCGGGCTCCGACCGGGACGCGATCCTCTTCCACCTCTCGGGGCCGGTGCCCGATCCACGGCGCCTCCGCGCGAACCTCCCCGAGCCGCTCGCCGTCATCCTCGAGCGCCTGCTGCGCAAGGACCCCCGGGAGCGCTTCCCGAGCGCCGCCAAGCTGCTCGAGGAGCTGGGGCGCGCCGCCGGCCGGCCCATCGCTCCCGGGGAGATGGCCCTGGGGCCCGGCGGGGTGCTGGCGAGCCGCCTCGTGGGGCGCGAGGACGCCCTCGAACGCCTGCTCTCGGAGCTCGATTCCGCCCGCGGCGGTATGGCTCGAACGCTCTGGGTCGAAGGTGCCGCCGGCGTCGGCAAATCGAGGCTCCTCCGGGAGTTCCGGCTGCTCGCCGCGGTCCGGGGCGCGCGCGTCGGCTTCGGTCGCGGCGAGATCGAGCGCTCCCGTCCGCTGGCCCCGGTCTTCGCGGCCCTGGCCCAGCTCGGGGTGGATCTGGAGGCGGAGTCGACGGCTTCGACCTCCCCGGCGGGCGCCGCCGACTCGCCGCCGGGTCGGACACCCGCTCTGCGCTCTCCGGACGACCAGGAGCGGTTCCGCCTCTACCGGGAGGTCTCCCGCCGGCTCGCGGAGAGGGCCCGCTCCGCCGCCGCGGACGGCGCGGGCGCTGCCCTGGCGCTGGTCCTCGAGGACCTTCATCTCGCGGGTCGCGAAGCGGCGGAGCTCGTCTCCTTCCTCGCGGGCGATCTCGGCCCGGTCCCGGTGCTGGTGGTGGCGAGCCGCGGCTCGACGGCCGGCGGAGAGCCCGGGAACGGGGCCACTGCCGGAAGCGACCGGCCGGAGGTGCTCACCCTGGAGCCCTTGGGCCGGGCGGCGGTCGGCCAGCTGGTCGACGCCAGCCTGGGCGTCGAGGCCGCCGGCTCGTTGCCCGCGAGCTTCTACGCCTGGATCCACGAGGCGAGCGCGGGCCACCCGGGCCGGGTCCAGCAGCTCCTGCGCCACCTGATCGAGGAGGACGCCCTGCTCTTCCGGCGCGGCGAGTGGAAACCCCGGCGCTCGGCCCTCGCCCGCCTCGCCGCCCGCGACGGAACCGAGGCCCTGGACCGCCAGCGGATCGCCGCCCTGGCCCCGAATGAGCGGGGCTCGCTCGAGGCGGCGTCGGTCTTCGCCAGGCCGTTTCGCCTGGTGACCCTCGCCCGGCTCCTGAGGGAGCCTCCCGAAGCTCTCTACTCCCGTCTTTCCAGGCTCGTCGGACTCGGGTTCCTCACCCGGACCGACGAGCCGCCGCGCGGGGAGGTCTACGCCTTCGCCGGAGAGGGGCTCCGCGACGGGCTCTATGCCGCCCTCGAGAGTGCCCGGCGGGTCGAGCTCCACGGCGCCCTCGCGGAGATCCTCGGCGAGCGCCATGCGGCGGGCGAGGCCGGGCTCGCCGCACCGCTCGCCGAGCACCTCTGGCGCGCCGGCCGCCGAGCCGACAGCCTCCCGTTTCTGATCGAGGCGGCCGAGCATGCGGCGGCGCTCCACGCCCACGCCGAGGCGGCGAGCCTGTTCGGACGGGCCGCCGAGGCCGCCGAAGAGGCGGGCGACCGGGCCGCGGCCGTCCGCTCCCGGGTCGACCAGGCCCACGCCCTCGCCCATTCCGACCAGCCGGGGCAGGCGCTTCGGAGCTTCCAGCGGCTCCTCGAAGCGGGCTCGTGGCGAGCCGCCGGCGAGCGGCCCGTCAAAGCCCGGCTGTGCTTGGAGAAGGGGCGCCTCCACGGCCGCCTGGGCGAGCACACGGAGGCGCTGGCGGCCTTCTCGGCGGGGCTCGCGACCCTCAGCGACCTGGCCGAGGGCCGCGACGAGCCGGAGCTGACGCTCGAGCTCCTGCACGGCCGGGCCACCGCCCTCCGGGACCTGGGTCGGACCGACGCCGCCTTCGCGACGGTTCGAGAGGCCCTGGCGCGTGCCCGCCGGGCCGGGCTCGCGCGGCAGCGCGTCTTCCTGGCCAACGCCCTCGCCAGGCTTCACTTCGGCCAGGGGGACTGGCAGCGCGCCGGGCGCTACGCCCGGGCGGGCCTGGCCACCGCCGAGGCCCTCGCGGATCCGTGGCTGTGCGTGCTCCTGCGCAACAGCCTGGCCATGGTCCTGTGGAAGACCGGTGACTATGACGGAGCGAGCCGTCTCTTCGAGGCGAACCTGGCCGCCGCCGAGGAGCTCGCCGACCCCTGGGCCCAGCTCGCCGCTCTCAACAACCTGGGGATTCTCGCCTGCAGCCGGGGCGAGTGGTCGCGGGCGCGCGGCCTCCTCTCCAGGGCCCTGGAGATGAACCGTCGCCTCGGCTCGCGCCACGGCGAGGCCCTCGCCCGGATCAACCTGGGAGAGGTCGAGGAGATCCTGGGAGACTGGCGCCGGGCCCGCCGCCATGCCCGCCGCGCCCTCTCCCTCCTCGAAGGGCCCGCGGGCGAGGCCGACCGGGTGGCGGCGCTCCTTCTCCAGGCCTCGATCCGCCGTAAGGAAGGGCTCCTCGACGACGCGGGGAACCTCCTCGACCGGGCGGCGGCCGAGGCCGAGGCGGCGGGTGATCGGGATCTGGCAACCCAGGTCCTCTTCCATCGAGGCCTTCTCGAGGCGCGGCGCGGGCACACGGAGAGCGCCGGCGCCGACCTGGAAGCCGCCCTCGGGCGAGCCCACGAGGCGACGAGCCCCGACCTCGAGGCCCGGATCCTCGTCGAGGCCGCCGCCGTCGATCTCGACCGGGGCGACGTGGTCCGCGCCCGGGAGCGGGCCCGCGAAGCCCGCTCCCGGGTGGACGCGCTGGGCGACCGCCTGACCGCGGGGTCGCTCCTGGCGGTCGAGGGGCGCCTCGCCGCGACCGGTTCGGGCGACGGGGCGCGCGCCGAAGCCGACCGCCTGTTCGGGCGCTCGGTCGAGCTCCTCCAGGAGATCGCGGCCCCGTACGACGCCGCGTGTAGCGTTTACGCCTGGGGCCTCGTGTCCGACGATCCCGGGGCCGGCCGGGAGCGTCTCGCCCGGGCGCTCGAGAGCTTCGAGGCCCTGGGAGCGACGCTCGACGCCGAGCGGGCCCGCGAGGCGCTCACCCACCTCGGCGGGGCGGGCGGAATCGTCTCGCCCGGGCGCAGCGACGTCACCCTCCACGAGGTGATGAAGGTCATCAACTCGAGCCTGGACCTCCAGGAGGTGCTCGATCGCACCATGGACCTCGCCCTCGAACGCCTGGGCGCTCAGCGCGGCATGATCGTGCTCGCCGACCCCCTGACCCGGGAGCTCGAGGTGGCGGTGGCGCGGAACCTCGGGCGCGAGGACCGGGCCGAGGAGCACAAGCTCTCCGAGAGCGTCGTGCGCCGGGTGATCGAGCAGAACGCGCCGGTCCTGGCGGTGGACGCGGTCGCCGACAGCCGCTTCTCCGGCGCCGAGTCGATCGTCGCCAGCCACATCCTGTCGATCCTCTGCGTCCCGCTCGCCATCCGCGAGCGCCTGGCCGGGGCGATCTACGTCGACCACACCGAGAGCCGTCACCTCTTTTCGGACGCCGACCGGGCCTTCCTCGAGGCCTTCGCCGACGGCGCCGCCGTCGCCGTCGACAACGCCCGGCTGTACGGCGAGCTCGACGAGGCGCGCCAACGGCTCAAGGCCGAGAACGAGTCGCTGCGCCGGGAGATCCTGTCGAGTCACCACCTGGGCGGCCTGATCGGCAAGAGCCGGGCGATCCTCGAGCTGCGGGCGATGCTCGAACGGGTCGCCAAGTCGAGCTCGACGGTGCTCATCCGGGGCGAGAGCGGAACCGGCAAGGGGCTGGTCGCCCTGATCATCCACAACATCTCGCCACGCCGCGAGGGGCCATTCATCCACTTCAACTGCGCGGCGCTGCCGGAGACGCTGCTCGAGTCGGAGCTCTTCGGCCACGAGAAGGGGGCGTTCACCGGCGCCACGGAGCGCAAGCCGGGTCGCTTCGAGCTCGCCCACGAGGGGACCATCTTCCTCGACGAGATCGGCAAGGTCTCCCTGTCGATCCAGGCGAAGCTCCTGCGGGTGGTGGAGGACAAGGAGTTCGAGCGTGTCGGCGGCACTCGCACCCAGCGCTCGGACGTGCGGATCATCACCGCGACCAACCTCAACCTCGAGGAGGCGATCAGCCGGGACGAGTTCCGCGAGGACCTTTACTACCGCCTCAACATCATCCCGATCATCTTGCCCCCCCTGCGCGAGCGCCGGGAGGACATCCCCTTCCTGGTGCAGCACTTCCTGCGCCGGATCAGCCGCGACCTCGGGCAGGAGACCCGGAAGCTCGACCGGGGGGTGCTCGAGCTCTTCGACCGCCACCCCTGGCCGGGCAACGTGCGCGAGCTCGAGGCGGCGATCCACCGCGCCCTGGTGCTCTCGCCCGGCGACGTCCTGAGCCGGGAAGACTTCGCGTGGATCGCGGCGGCCGCCGGCGACGGCGGGGCGGGTGGCGCGGGCGCCCTCCCGCAGCAGCCCGTGCCGGGGCTCGAGCCCCTGGACGACGGCGGCTACCAGCGCGCCCTCGAGGCCTACGACCGCCAGCTCCTGGAGGCGGCCCTCGAGCGCTCGGACGGCAAGATCCGGGAGACGGCGCGCCTCCTGGGCATCGCCCGCAACACCCTCAAGGCGAAGATGAAGAGGTACGGACTCGACGGTCCGTAACGGGCAGGCGGCGAGCCGAGGAACGGCGCGTTGACACCCCCACGGCCCGCCGCTACACTTCCCCTCCCAACCGGTGGGGCCGTAGCTCAGTTGGGAGAGCGCTTGAATGGCATTCAAGAGGTCGAGGGTTCGATTCCCTTCGGCTCCACCAAGTAAATCCACTCCTGTCAACAAGTTAGCGAAGTCGGCCCGCTGGCAGCCTGTGGCTTGAAGGCTGCCTGCAAGACCACTGCAAGAAATCCGACCGACTACGTGTCTGCGAGTCCGAAGAGGAGACCGACGGGGTAGCTAGCGACCGGCGGGGTCTTCGTCGTCGGGAAACAGCCAGGCGGCGAGAGCCTCGCGGGCGATCTCGCTCTCGCTCCGCCGCTCCTGGTGTGCGCGCTCGCGCAGCTCCTCAGCCAACTCCTCGGTGAGCAGCAGCACCTTCCGCCGCAGCCCTCCGGGCGTGGTTGTGGTGTGGCCTCCCCGCGGTCCGGTCCGTCGTGGCATGGACGAACTGTAGAACTGACCCGTGAAACATAGCGACAATTGACCATGTGCTTCGCAGACGGTAGGCTGTACCTCAAACGACAGCGGCCCCGCCCACCGGGAGCGCCGGCGAACGGGGCCTAGCCACTCAGGAGGGCATGCCTCATGAGCGACCGCGCGAAGTCTAGCCCGCCCACCCCGCCACCCGAACCCCCGGCCCCGGAGGTCGAGAGCGAGCGGATGATCCGCCGGACCTGGCTTGTCGCCTTCGATGAGCCGCAAGCCTTCGCCGCGTTCGAGGCAATCGGCGCCGGCATCGTTCACCACGCCCGGGAGGCTGGCCTATGGGGCCTCGACTTGTCCGGAGCCTCCAAGGGATCGGCGCCGACCTCGACTCGCTAGCCGCGTGCCTGGAAGAGGTCGCGGACACGCCGACCGACTCGACCGTCTCCCGGGACGAGCTGGTCCTGTGCGTCGCGGCGCGCTCCTGGGCCGTAGACCTCCGGGCCATCGTCGCCGGCATCCGGACCGGGCTCGGAGCCGCCGCCGGGGAGATGGAGTGATGGCCCGCGACATCAAGCCCGCCGGCCCTCTAGAGCTCGAGAGCCCGACCGCCCCGACTACCGCCGCCCTCGACGCGGAGAGCGACCGCGCGCAGAATGGGCGCATCTGGAGACCAGGTCTGAGAAGCGGGTGGCACTTCGGTAGCAGCCTTGGCGTCCACGAACAGCAGGTAGTCCACCTTGCCGTGGCCGGAGGCCATCTTGAACTCGCGCACGGCCACCCCTCGACCGGCATGGAGGTTCATCTCGACAGGGTCCTGGACCAGCCAGCCGGCCTGCTTCAGGAGCTGGTCGATCCGTCGACGAGCCTTCTCCTCGGGCTTCAGAGGCATTCGCGGGGCAGTTCATTGCACGCGAGAAGCTCCTCGCCCGGCCGGCTCCCTTTCGCGCACCGGGTCCCGCGGCCGCCGGGGCTCGCCTCCG
>CAZIIB010000175.1:0-7290 GCA_964539125.1 uncultured Thermoanaerobaculia bacterium
TGGTCAACCATTACAACGACCCGGCGTACATCGTCGGTCAGTAGGCTTCACCTCGTGTCACGAACGGAGCCGCCGGGCACCGAGGCGCCCGGCGGCTCCTTCGTTTCCGGAGCCCGGCCTTGAGATCCCGACCGCTGGTCGCGCTCGCCGTGGTGTCGGCCGTCGCCCTCGGTTGGCTCGCCGGGCTCGCCACCGGAAGGTGGGCCTGGCCGGCAGCTTCCGCACCCGCCGCGGGTACCGCACAGGGACCGGCCTCGGCCGCCGCAGCTCCGCCGCCCGTCCCGCCGGCGCCGGCCGGCAAGTGGCACACGGCCAGGACCCGGCCCGAGCCGCCACCCGGCGGTTGGGAGCACACCGAGGGCAAGGAAGCCCTGATGGCGGTGCCCTACCTCCAGGGGTACCGGCCCGCCCGGGCCCCCGGCGCTGCCGTGACCGTGGACCGGCCGGAGGCGTATCGCGGCCTCAACCTCTACGTCTCGGGACACGCGCCGGAGGCCCGTCTGATCGACATGGAGGGCCACCTGCTCCATCGCTGGGTCTATCCGCTCGAGAAGTTCCGGCCCGAGGTGTTCCGAGACCCCGCGACCCGCGACGAGTTCCGCAAGCTCGAGTACTTCCGGCGCGCCCGGCTGCTCCCGGACGGCCGCCTCCTCGCCATCTTCGAAGGTCTCGGGCTGGTGGAGCTCGACGCCGACTCCCATCTGATCTGGGGGTATCGCGGAGGCGCGCACCACGACCTCGACATCGCCCCCGACGGTCGGATCTTCGTCCTCGACCGGGAGGGAAAGGTCCTGCCCTGGCTCGACCCGGATCACGGGATCCTCGAGGACATGATCACGGTGCTCTCGCCCGAGGGGCGGGTGCTGGACAAGATCTCCATCCCCGAGGCCTTTCGCGACTCGCTCTACGCGCCGCTCCTCGATCGCCGGGGACCGCCGCCGGACGCCTTCCACACCAACACGATCGAGATCCTCGACGGCAGCCTGGCCGACAAGAGCCCGGCCTTCCGGCGCGGCAACCTCCTGATCTCGGTCTGGCAGCTCGACACGGTGGCGGTCATCGATCCCCACGCCCGGAAGGTCGTCTGGGCCGAGGTCGGCATGTGGCGAAAGCAGCACCAGCCGACGGTTCTGGCGAACGGCCACCTGCTGATCTTCGACAACACCGGGGCGGGAGGCGAGCGCTCGCGGGTCCTGGAGCTCGATCCGTTCAGCCAACAGGTCTTCTGGCGCTACGGCGGCGACCCGGGGACCGACCTCTACTCCCAGACCCTCGGCTCCGTCCAGCGCCTGCCCAACGGCGACACCTTGATCACCGAGTCCGAGAACGGCCGAGCCCTGGAGGTCGATCGGGCCGGGAAGACCGTGTGGCAGTTCCTGAGCCCCCACCGCGTCGGCACGCACGGGGAGCTCGTAGCGGTTCTCTTCGAGATGGTTCGGCTGCCGCCGGACTTCCCCTACCCCGGGCAGGCGGGCGAGGGAAACACCGCCAAGACCTCCCGCGCCGCGGGGGCCGAGCCCCCAGCGCAAGGTACAATCGGTCGACCGTGATCCCGCCCGCCGTCAGCGCCGAGGACCTCGGCAAGTCCTATCGCGTCTTCGACAGCCCCAGGGACCGTCTCCTGGAGGCCGTGACGCGACGCCCCCGCCACCGCCGGTTCCAGGCCCTCTCCGGGGTGAGCTTCGAGCTGCCGAAGGGGGATGGGCTGGGGGTGATCGGCGAGAACGGCGCCGGCAAGTCCACCCTCCTCAAGATGGTCGCCGGCATCGTGGCGCCGTCCGAAGGGCGTCTCCAGGTCAGCGGCCGGGTGGCCTCCATCCTCGAGCTCGGCTCGGGGTTCCACCCCGAGTTCACCGGGCGTCAGAACATCGTGCTCAATGCCGCCATGCTCGGCCTGTCCGAGGCCCAGGTGCGCGAGAAGACGCCGGAGATCGTGGCCTTCAGTGAGCTCGGCGACTTCATCGACCAGCCGGTGAAGGTCTACTCGACCGGCATGTCCATGCGCCTCGGGTTCTCCATCGCCACGCAGGTCGAGCCCGACGTGCTGATCATCGACGAGGCACTGTCGGTGGGTGACGGCTACTTCCAGAAGAAGTGCATGGACCGGCTGCGGCGCTACCTCGGCCAGGGCGGCACCCTGCTCTTCTGCTCTCACGCCATGTACTACGTGTCGGCCTTCTGCGACCGCGCGCTCTGGCTCCGCGGCGGCGAGGCCGCCGCCCTCGGCCCGACCGAGGACGTGGTCCGGGAGTACGAGAGCTTCCTGCTCGCCAAGACGCGCTCCTCGGAGGCCGTGGAGCTCGAGGACGAGATGCGTCCCGGGCCGGCCCGGCTGACGGCGGTGCGGGTGATCGGCGGCGAGCCGGCCGGCGACCGGCGGCGGCTCCGGAGCCACCAGCCCCTCGCCGTGGAGGTGGAGTGGGAGAGCTCCGAGCCCGACCTGGCGTGCCACGTGGGAGTGGGGATCAACCGGATCGACGAGGTCGAGGCCCTCTCCTTCGCCACGCACCTCGACGGCCTCGAGCCCCGGTGCGGTGGGGGCCGCCGGCGCATCCGCCTCGAGATCCCCGACCTGCCGCTGCTCAAGGGCAAGTTCACCCTGTACGTCTTCCTGCTCGACGAGGCGGGTCTGCACGTCTACGATCGCCGGATCGTCCCCGAGGCCTTCGAGGTGGAGAGCGCCTCCTACATCTTCGGCCTGCTCGACGCCGAGCACCGGTGGAGCGCCGCCGAGCCGGCGGCCTCCCCGGCGACCGAGCTCGAAGCTTCCGAGCGCCTCGCCGCGAGCGCGGAAAGGACCTGACATGTCGCTCTCGATTCGACTGCCCAACCTGGACCGGGGAGAGCCGCGGGACCGCCGGGCCGCGGACACGGAGGGTCCACTCCGCGCCAGCCCGTTCCTCCACGTCGACGCCGGCCGCGTCTACAACCCGCTGACCGACGGCGCTCTGAGCGAGGGAGACCACGGCTACGCAGAGCTCCGCGGCCTGCTCGCCGGCGCCGCATCGCCCGCCGATCTCGAGGACGACCTGCGCGCCTTGCTCGCGACCGACGGCTGGCTGGTCCCCGTCGAGGAGGACGTCTCGCGCCGATACCACCTGAAGTACGTCTCCCTCGAGGCGCACACGGTCTGCAACCAGGGCTGCTACTTCTGCCCCGTGGCCTACGACCGGCGCGAGGACTACTTCATGCCGACCGAGCAGTACGTGGAGATCGTCCGCCAGCTCGCGGCGTACCGAGAGACGATCGAAGCCGTCTTCATGATCAACTACAACGAGCCGACGGCCGACAAGCGATTCGTCGACCAGGTCCGGACCCTCAAGGAAGCCGGTCTGCCACCGGCCACGCTGACCAACGGCACCGGGCTGACGCCGAAGCGGGTCGACGCCCTGGTCGAGATGGGCGGCCTGCGGTTCCTCTCGATCAACCTGTCGACCCTCGACGCGGAGCGCTACCAGGCCGACCGCCAGGGCGACCACCTCGAGCTCGTCCTGCGCAACCTGGACTACGCCAAGGACCGCCGGGTAGCCGAGGACATGGACATCGTCGTGCTCGGTCGCGGCGACGAGACCCACCGCCGCGACTTCGCGGAGATCCAGGCGCGCTTCGCCGGCAGCCGGTTCAACGTCAAGCTCTTCGAAGTCATGGACCGGGCCGGCTACCTCCAGGTGGGCCTGTCGGCCCGCAACAAGACGTTGTGCGGATGCGAGAACGTCGGCTCGCGGCCCCTCCAGCACCTCCACATCACGCCCCGCGGTAAGTGTCTGCTCTGCTGCGAGGACTACGACGAGAGCTACGTGGTCGGCGACCTCGGGGAGAGCACCCTGGAAGAGGTGCTCACCGGCCCCGAGCTCGCCCTCATGCGCCGGTGGGTGTACGGCCTCGAGGAGGCGCCCGCGGACTTCATCTGCCGGAGCTGCGTGTACGCCCGTACCTCGTAGGCGCCAGCGCCGGACCGCGGGAGAGCCCGCCCCCAATGCGGATCACCTACGTCCTCCCCCGGCCGGAGCTCTCGGGCGGCAACAAGGTCGCCATCCAGCACGCCCATCTGCTCGCCCGGCGCGGGCACGGGGTGAGCCTGCTCGGCGAGGGCCCTCCTCCGGACTGGATCCGTCTCGACCTGCCGTACCACGACTACGCCGAGGCGGCGCCCGGACCTGGCGAGCAGGACCTGGTGATCGCGACCTTCTGGCCCACCCTCGAGGTGGCGCGGGCCCTCGGTCTCGGGCCGGTCGCCCACTTCTGTCAGGGCTACGAGGGCGACCTCGCCCATCTCCGGCCGCGCCTCCCGGAGATCGAGGCCGCCTACGCCCTCCCGGTGCCCGCGCTCACCGTGAGCCCTCACCTCTCGGACTTTCTGCGCCAGCGCTTCGGCCGTTTGAGCCGGGTGGTCCCGCCGCCCGTCGACCCGGTGTTCCGGCCGGCCCGCCGCCTGCGCCCTCGTCGCGCGCCGTGGGTGGCCATTCCGGGCATCTTCGAGGCGGAGGTCAAGGGGGTCGAGGTCGCGCTTCGGGCGGTCCGGCTCCTGCGCCGCCGGGGCGTTCGAGCACGCGTCCTCCGCTTCGCGACGCTGCCCCTTTCCCCGGCCGAGCGCGACCTCCTCGAGCCCGAGCGGTACCTGCGGGGCGCCAGGCCGGCGGAGGTCGCCCGCGCGCTCCGGGCCTGCGACCTGCTGTTCCTCGCCTCGCGGGAAGGCGAGGGCTTCGGCTTGCCGGTCCTCGAGGCGATGGCTTCCAAAGTGCCGGTGGTCGCGTCCCGAATTCCGTCGACCGCCTGGTTCGCCGCGGGCGGCGCCGCCCTGGTGCCCGAAGGCGACCCGGAGGCCTTCGCCGCGGCGGCGGAACGGCTGTTGCGGGACGCGGGGCTCTGGCGTCGGGCACGCCGCGCCGGCCGCCGCGCCGCTCGCCGGTTCGCGGGACCGAAGATCGGCGAGGAGCTCGAGCGTGCGGTCGAATGGGCCCGCGGCGAGGCGCTTCGGGGGGCATGAGGCGCACCGGTACAATTCCCGCCGTGTCCGGCTTGGAGCTCTCGGTGGTCATCCCCGCGTACAACGAAGTGGGGCGTTTGGGCCCCACCCTGGACCGGTTGGAGGCCTACCTGGGCTCCCGCGGCCTCGAGCACGAGGTCCTGGTGGTCGACGACGGCTCGACCGACGGCACGGCGGATCTGGTCCGCGCCCATCCGGCCCGGAGCTTGCGGCTGATCCGGCAGCCGCGCAACCGGGGCAAGGGCGCGGCCCTGCGCCATGGAGTCCAGGAGAGCCGGGGGCGGCGCGTCCTGCTGTCGGATGCGGATCTCTCGACCCCCATCGAGGAGCTCGAGACCCTGGAGGCCCGCCTCGATGCCGGCGCGGACCTGGTGATCGGCAGCCGCGCGATGGAGGACTCCCGCGTCGAGGTGCACCAGGCCGTCTACCGGGAGCTCATGGGCAAGGCCTTCAACCGGATCATCCGCCTCCTGGGCGTGCGCGGCATCCGCGACACCCAGTGCGGCTTCAAGCTTCTCGACGGAGAGGTCGCCCGGCGGCTGTTCGCTCACCTGGTGACGGAGAGGTTCGCGTACGACGTGGAGCTGATCTGGCTCGCCCGCCGGGCCGGCTACCGGGTGGAGGAGGTGGGCGTCGCGTGGGCCAACTCCGCCGACTCGCGGGTCCACGCGGTGGTCGATTCCTGGACCATGCTCAAGGACGTCCTCCTCATGCGCTGGCGCCACCGGGGGGATCCCGGGTCCTCCGCATGACCGCAACGCGCCCCACCCGGCCGGAGGACCTCTCCGGTCTCGACGAGCTGTTCCGCGCCCGCTTCGGCCACCCGCTCCGCTCGGCGGAGTGGGAGTGGAAATACCGTCGGCTCCCCGGCGAGTCCCGGAGCCGGGTGGCGGTGGACGAGGGCGGCCGGGTGTTGGCCCACGCCGGGGCCCTGAGACTGCCGGCCCGGCTCGCTCCGGGCGGCGGCGACGGCATCTGGCAGCTCACCGACTGGGTCGGCGAGACGACCGGCGGTGGGCTGCGTCCGCCCCTCGTCGGGCTCGGACGCGGCCTCCTGGCCGACCTTCCCCGGCCGGGAGACGCACCCTGGATCTTCGGCTTCCCCAGCGAGCGGCACTTCCGACTCGGGCAGCGGGTCTTCGGCTACCGTCCCCTGCCTGCCATAATGCCGCTACGGGGGGCCATTCCGTCGACCGGCGGGCGCGCGAAGGAGACCCTGGTCGAAGTGAGCGACCGTTGCGGTGAATGGGCCGAGGCGGCCTGGGACGCTTGCGGGGTGCGAGGCGTGCGCCGCTCGGTGGCCTTTCTCAACTGGCGCTACCATGCTCGGCCGGATCGCTACTACCGCGTGTACCGCCTGCGCCCAAAGGGCGCGGCCGATCCCGGGAGGGACGGGCTGGCGGTCTTCGCCTTCGTCGGCGAGCTGGCCCTGGGAGCCGAGCTCTGGCTGCCGGCCGCCGCCGGCGGCGCCGGGGCGTGGCGGGGACCTCTCACGGCCGTCGCGGACGACCTGCGCGCCGCGGGCCTCGAGCGCTGGGAGCTCTGGCCGGCACCAGCGGACAGCGGGCTCGCGCCGCTTCTCGCCGAGCTCGGGCTCCGGCCCTCCGGCGAGAGCCGGGTCATGGGCTGCCGCGGCCGCGCGGGGTCCGAGAGGGGCCCGTCTCCCGCCGATCCCGAGTTCTACTACGCCATGGGAGACTATGACCTGGCCTGAGGGCGTGCTCGCCTGGCGAACGGTGCCGCTGGTGGCTGCGCTGGGGCTCGGCGCGTTGTCGTGCGGCGGCTCCCGGCCGCCGGGCGGGATGCTCTCGGAGCTCGTGGCCGCCGGCGCCTACACCTCCGGCGCTCCGGGCGCCGCGGCCGCGGCGCCGCTCCGCTTCGCCGCCGCGCCCCGGACGGGCGTGGTGAAGCTGGACGATGAAACCCGTCAGGCGGTAACGCTCCCCGCCGGGACCTGGTGGTGGCGCACCCGGGTGCCCCGGGACGGCTGGCTCCAGGTGGGCGTGGGCGCCCCGGACGGCGGAGCGCTCGAGGCGTCGGTGGAGCTCTCCAACGGCGGGGATCGC
Organism: uncultured Thermoanaerobaculia bacterium; assembly: GCA_964539125.1. Lineage (GTDB taxonomy): Bacteria > Acidobacteriota > Thermoanaerobaculia > Multivoradales > DATKCC01 > CAVUBL01. The sequence continues at coordinate 7,054 of CAZIIB010000175.1, forward strand.
GAGGTCCTCGAGGTCGGGCGCAACGACCCGGCCGAGGATGAGCCGGGGGTCCGGGGCTGGATCGATTTCGGGGCCGACCTCTCCCGCTGGTCGGGCCGCGAGGTCACCCTGGCGCTCACCGCCCGCCGATCCGGCGCCGCCGGCCCCGTTCCGGAGGTGGCCTGGGGACCGGTGGCCCTGACCGCGCCGCGGGCGGCCGGCCCGGCCGATCCACCCAACATCCTCTTCATCCTGGTC
>CAZIIB010000176.1:0-7282 GCA_964539125.1 uncultured Thermoanaerobaculia bacterium
GGTCCGAAGCAGCGGCGCATCCTGGAGCTCAACCCCGAGCATCCCATCGTGGTCAAGATGCACGAGCGCTTCGACGCCGGGGCCGAGGCGTTTCCCCTGAGCGACTACGCCCAGCTCCTGTTCGGCTACGCCATGCTCGCCGAAGGCTCGGAGCTCCACGACCCGGCGCGCTTCAACCAGGCCGTCGCGGACCTCATGGAGAAGAGCCTGTAGGACATTTTCGGACAGGAAGGCAGGCGCAACCCCGATAGCGTGCCCGGACCACCGCCGATGCCCTCCGCCCGGGAGAGGTCCTAGTATTCGTTCAAACAGCGTCTATGTCTCAGGAGCCCTCCCTCGTGCGGAGCGGGTAGCCCGGACCCGAGACCGGAAGCCCGCGGGGTTGTCTTCCCGGCTCCCGATTCGTAGGTCGTACGCTGGTTTCATCCCGCCTCCGGCGGCCCCGGTCGCTCTGCCTGCTTCCGTTCTACCGGGCCACCGCCGGGCCTCCTGCCCCGTCCGGCCTGGCAGCGGGCAACCGGCCCGCTGCCAGGTCCGGCCCTTCCCCGGTAGGATGCAGTCGCCGTGACGCGTTCGAAGATCCTCTGCCTGGGCGACCTGCACCTGGGGCTTCGCCCCAGCCGGCTGCCCGTGGACGCAGACTCCCGCGCCACCTCGGTGGCGGCGGTCTGGCGGCGGGCCGTCGAGCTGGCGGTGCGCGAGGAGGTGGGGCTCGTCCTCCTGTCCGGGGACGTGGCCGACCGAGCCAACCGCTACTTCGAGGCGTTCGGGCCGCTCGAGGAGGGGCTCCGGAGCCTCGCCGCGGCGGAGATCGAGGTCTGCGCCGTGGCCGGCAACCACGACGTCGAGGTGCTGCCCCGCCTGGCGCAGGTGGCCGGCGGCGAGCGCTTCCACCTCCTCGGCCGGGGAGGGCGCTGGGAGCGGTTCACCTGGCGCGACGCGTCGGGACGGGCCCGCCTCCACGTCGACGGCTGGTCGTTCCCGGAGCGGGACGTCACCGACGATCCGGTGGCGAGCTACGACCTGCAAGGGCCCGCCGGCGCCGCCGCCGAAGCGCCGGTCCTCGGGCTGGTCCACGGCGACCTCGACCAGCCGGCCTCGACCAACGCCCCGCTCTCCCGAGGTCACCTGGAGGCGGCCGGTCCCGCCGCCTGGGTCCTCGGGCACATCCACAAGCCGCAGCGGATCGACCTCACCGGCGGGCGGTGGGCCCTCTATCCGGGCTCGCCCCAGCCCCTCGACTGGAGCGAGACCGGCGCCCACGGTGCCTGGCTCCTGGAGGTCGCGGAGACCCGGCTGGGCACGCCGCGACTCCTCCCCCTGGCCACGGTGCGCTGGGAGCGCGGAGAGCTCGAGCTCTCGGGCGCGACAGGGCTCGCCGAGGTCGAGGCCCGGATCGTTCGCGCGGTGCGCGACGAGGCCGATCGGCTGGCGGGCGAGCCGGGAGGTGGCGCTCCGGAGGAGCTCCTGCTCCGCCTCACGGTGACCGGGCGCACCCCGGCCCACCGGGACCTTCCCGGCCTTGCCCGCCGGCTCGAGGAAGAGACGCCGCTCGAGCTCGGCCTCGAGGGCGGCGGCCACGCCCGGTTGGTGGAGGTGAGGGTGGCGACCCGCCCGGCGCTCGACCTGGAGCGGCTGGCCGGAGGGGACGACGCGGCCGCTCTCGTCGCGTCCCTGCTGCTCGCGCTCGACCGGGACGGGGCAAGCGACGAGCGCCAGGGCGTCGACCCGGGTCTCGAGCGCCGGGTCGAGGAGTCTCTCCGAGAGGTCTACGACCAGCGTCCCTACCTGCCCCTGGGCGGCGGTCGGGGGCTGGGAGAGGAAGAGGTTCGAGATCTCTTGGCCGACCAGGCGGCCTCCCTGCTCGACGCCCTGGTCGCCGGGCGCCAGGGTCAAGGCGCGGGCCGCGAGCCCGGATCGCGCTCGGCGGGGGACTCGCTCGGGGAGCCGGAGGCGTGAGCTCCGAGCGCTCGACTTCGGAGCGTCTGGCCTTCGAGCGAATCCGGGTCGGGCGGCTGCCCGGGTTCGAGCGCCAGGGCTTCGAGCTCTCCGGCCTCTCACCCGAGATCAACGTCGTCCACGGCCCGAACGCCTCGGGCAAGACGACCGCTGCCCGGGCCCTGCGCTACCTGCTCTGGCCACCTGAAGACTCCGGCGACGTTGCCCTGGAAGGGGAAGGGCGGCTGGGGGAGCGCAAGCTCGTTCTCGAGATCGACCACGGACGAGTCGAGCGCCGCCTCGACGGGGCGCCGATCGAAGCCCTCGCCCTGCCTCCGCCCGAGCAGGCCGAGCGCTACCGGCTGGCCCTCCACGAGATCCTCCAGGAGGGCGCCCGCGGCGAGGACCTCGCCCGCCAGGTGGCCCGCGAGGCCCTGGGCGGCTACGACGTCGACGCGGCGGCCGAGGCGCTGGGAGCTCTCGAGAAGGTCACCCACGCACGCAAGGCGGACGCGGCCTTCAAGTCCGCCGAGGCACGGGTCCGCGAGCTCGTCGCCCGCCAGGCGGAGCTGGAGCGGCAGGCCGAGGGCCTGGACGACCTCCGGTCCGAGCTCCGGGAGGCCCGCGAGGCGGGGCGCGAGCGCGACCGGATCGCCGCAGTCCTCGCCTGGCTCGACGCGGAGGAGCGCCTGGCCGAGGCGGAGCGGGCGCTGGCCGGCTATCCGCCGGCTGTGGCGCGGGTGACCGGCGACGAGAGGGATCGCCTCGAGCACCTGGCAGCCGAGGTGGAAAGCGCCCGGGCCGAGCGCGAGGGGTTGGAGCGCCGCCTGCGCGAGGTCCGCGGCCGCCTCGGAAGCGCCGTTCTCCCACCGGAGGGGGTGGACGAGGAGCTCCTGGAGCGCCTGGAGCTCGCGGCCCGCGACCTGGGCTCGGTGGAGCAGGAGCGCCGCCACGCCGAGCAGGAGCTCGCCGCTGCCCGTACCCGCCGGGAGAGGGCTCGGAACGCCCTTGGAGGGCGTGCCACCGCGCCTCTCCTGGAGACCGTCGGAGAGGGCGCCTGGCAGGACCTCGTCGCCCTGGCGCGCCGGGCCGAGCGCCTGGGCGCCGGGCGGGCGGCGCTCGACGCCGAGGCGGCCACCCTGGGCGAGGAGGCCTCCGAGGACGACGGGGCGAACACCGGGGCCCTCGAGCAGGGAGCGGCGTACTTGCGAGCCTGGCTGCGGTTCTCGGCCGGTACCCCGCGCGCCCGGATCGTCGCCGCGGTCGCTCTCGGCCTCCTCCTGGGCGCCGGCATCGCCGGAGGTCTCCTCGTCCATCCGGGCCTCTGGGGTCTGGCCGGAGCCGCCCTCCTCCTCGCCCTCTGGGTGGAGAGCGACGCCCGCGACCAGCGGAGGATGCGCGCAGAGCTCGAAGCGAGGTACACGGCGCTGGGACTGGAGGCGCCGGTCGCCTGGAAGCGGCAGGCGGTCGACGCCCGGGCCGAGGTCCTGGAGCGGCGGTGGCGCGAGCGGCGTCTCGAGTCCGAGCGCGTCGCTCGCCGGGAGGAGCGGCGCCGAGCGCTCGCCGAGGAAGATCGCCGCCTCACGGCTCGGGAGACGGCGCTTCGAGCCGAGCGCCTGGAGATGCTCGAGCGGTGGGGGCTCGCGCCCGAGCTCGACCGTGAGCTCGAGCCGGCGCCCCTTGCCGCCCTCGCCCAGGCCCTCGGCCTCTGGCGAGAGGCGGACGCCGACGTGGCGGCCCGCGAGGCGGTGATCGGCGGCCTCCGACGGCGGGAGGAGTCGGTGCTCGCCCGGCTCGGCGCAGAGCTCGAGGACCACGGCGTCGCGGCGCCCACGGAGTCGGGCGGTGCCCTCGCCGCCGTCGAGGAGCTGCGACGGCGTTCCGAGACCGGGCGGGAGATCGAGCGGATCCAAGGGGAGGACGGGGAGCTGGGACGGCTCGACGAGCGCCTCGAGCGCCTCGAACGCGAGCGGGACGAGGTCTACGGGCGGCTCGAGCTAGAGCCCGGGGACGACGCCGGCCTGCGGGCCCTGGTCGGCCGCCTCGACGCCTACCGCAAGGCCACACGGGAGCGCGACGAAGCGCGGGGCAACCGGGACGCCGCCGCCGGGCGACTGCCGGAGGGTACGGCGGTAGAGGGCCGGTCGGCCACGGAGCTCGAGGTCGAGCGCGACCTCCTGGCCGAGCGCGCCGAACGGCACGACGACCTGTTCCAGGAGATCACCCGGCTCGAGACCCGGATCGGCCAGGCCAAGGCGCAGCACGAGCTCGAGGAGGCCCTGGCGGACCGGGAGCGGGCCGAGGAGGATCTCCGCGTCGACCGCCGCCGGGTCGCCGCGGGGCGGGTGGCTCACGAGCTCGCCGACTGGCTCAAGGGACAGGTACGGACGCGCCACCGGCCGGAGGTGATGCGCCGGGCCGCCGAGCTCTTCGCCGAGATCACCCGCGGCCGGTTCCGGCTTCTCGACCCGACCGGCGAGCTCCCCGCCTTCGGCGCCTTCGACAGCGCCGCCGAGCGCTCGCGCGCCCTCGACGAGCTCTCGAGCGGCACCCGACTCCAGCTCCTGGCGGCGGTCCGGCTGGCCTTCATCGAGGTCCACGAGCGGGGCGTGCGGCCGCCCCTGGTCCTGGACGAGACCCTGGCCAACTCGGACGACGCCTCCGCGCGGGCCCTGATCGAGGCGGCCGTGGACGTGGCCCGCTCCGGCCGCCAGGTCTTCTACTTCACGGCCCAGGAGGACGAGGTCGCGAAGTGGCGCGCGGTGCTCGAGGGTGGGGACGGCGCTCGGCCCGACTTCCGGGTCATCGACCTCGCGAAGGCGCGGAGCCTGGAGGCCGGGCGCCGGGCCCCGCGTCGGAGCTGGAAGCCCTCGCCCCCCGCGGTGCCGGCTCCCGAGGGACGGCGTCGCGAGGGGTACGCGGAGCTCCTGAGCGTGCCGGGCATCGACCCCTGGGCCGAGCCCGGTGCCGTCCATCTCGCGCACCTGGTCGAGGAGCCGGAGATCCTCCACGGCCTGCTCCTCCAGGGCATCACCCACTGGGGCCAGCTCGCGGCCCTGGCGGAGGGCGGGGCGGGGGAGAACGCGCCGGCGGGCCTGACCGACGAAGGGGGCGACGGGGAAGCGGGGCGGGAGCGCTGGCGCCGGATCCGCGCCCGGGGACGGTGCGTGGAGGCGCTCCTCCGGGCCTGGCGCCAGGGCCGGGGGGAGTCGGTCGACCGGCGGGTGCTCGTCGCCTCCGGCGCGGTCACCGACCGGTTCCTGGACGAGGTGAGCGATCTCGCGGCCTCGCTGGGCGGGGACGCCGGCGCGCTGCTCACGGCTCTGGCCGAGGGCCGGGTCAAGGGGTTTCGGAGCGACAAGCGCGAGCAGCTCGAGGAGTACCTGGCCGACCACGGCCACCTGGACGAGCGGCCGGTTCTCGACCGCGCCGCCCTCCGGGAGCGGGCGATGGCCGCCCTGGCCGCCGAGATCGAGTCCGGGGACCTCGCGGCCCGCGACGTCGACGAGCTCCTGGCCCAGCTCCCCGAGGGCGTTCGGTAGACTGACCCCGTCGTGCCTCCGAAGATCAGGTTCTGCCGCTCCGGCGACGGCGTCCGCGTCGCCTTCAGCTCCAGCGGCACCGGGCCGGTGCTCCTGCAAACGCCCACCTGGCTGACCCACCTGGAGCTCGACTGGAAGGCGGTCGCCTGGTGCGATTGGCTCTCCGAGCTCTCGGCCTCCCGCACCCTGGTGCGCTACGACCTGCGGGGCTGTGGCCTCTCGGACCGGCATCCCCGGGAGCAGTCGATGGAGCGGTGGGTCGCCGACCTCGAGGCGGTGGCCGACGCCGCCGGTCTCGAACGCTTCCCGCTCTTCGGGCTCTGCCAGGGCGGGGCCATCGCCGCCGCCTTCGCGGCCCAACACCCCGAGCGCGTCAGCCGGCTGGTCCTCTACGGCAGCTACGTCCAGGGCGGGCTCGCCCACCCTCCGGAGACCTCCCGGGTGGATGAGGTCCAGGCTCTCGCGACCCTCATCGAGAAGGGATGGGGGAGCGACGCGCCAGCCTTCCGGGAGGTCTTCTCCTGCATGCTGATGCCGGACGCCTCGGCCGAGAAGCTGCGCTCCCTGACCGACCTCGAGATCCGGAGCACCACGCCGTCCATGGCCCGGAAGCTCTGGCTCGCCTTCCACCGGGTCGACGTCGCCGACCTCGTGCCGCGCATTCGGGTGCCCACGCTGGTGCTCCACTGCCGGGGCGACGCCATGGTGCCCTTCGAGGAGGGGCGGCGCATGGCGACCCTCATCCCCGGCGCCCAGTTCGTGGAGCTCGAGGGTAGAAACCACATCCTCCAGGCCGAGGATCCCGGCTGGGGCCGCTTCTGGGAGGCGGTCCAGGCCTTCCTCGCCGAGGGGGAGGAGACGCTCGCCGAGGTTCCTCCGGTCTTCGCGGACCTGACGCCGCGCGAGCGCGAGCTCCTCGACCAGATCGCCCGCGGCCGGAGCAACGGCGAGATCGCCGAGGCGCTCTTCATCTCGCCCAAGACGGTGCGCAACCACGTGAGCAACATCTTCGCCAAGCTGGGGGTCGCCCATCGCTCCGAGGCGATCGTCCTGGCGCGCGAGGCCGGCTTCGGCCGGAGCGACTCGGGACTCCCGTCCCGGACGTCGGCCTGAGATCCCCGAATAGCCCGAAAGATCGGGACGCCCGCCTCATGACGCGGGGAGCGCCCGCCCCCTAGGGTGGGTCTCGATGCAGCGATCCGGCTGCTTCGAGACCGAAAAGGGGTGGGCGATGTCCGAACACCGCGAGCTGGTGCTGAGCCGTCAGGAGCCGCTCAGGGAGAGCTATCGAAGCGCTCCCGGCGAGGCCTGGATCACCGACCGGGCGGAGACCGTGGGCGGGGTCATGACCGACCCGTTCCACGGCCTGGTGATCGCGGGTGGGCGCGAGGACGAGGGTTGGCGGGTGGGGATCCACCGCGCGGTCGGCGGCTTCCACGATCTGCCCAACCCGGGAGACATCCTGTGCGCCGCCCTGGCGAGCTGCCTCGACACCACGCTGCGCATGATCGCCGCCCGCCTGCGGGTGCCGATCGAGACCCTCTCGGTCGCGGTGACCGGCGAGGTCGACGTGCGCGGCACCCTGGCGGTCGAGCGGGAGGTCCCGGTGGGGTTCCAGCGCCTGCGCTGCCGGGTCGAGCTCGAGGTCGGTGACGGAGCCCCGCCGGCCGCCGTCGACCGGCTGCTGGCAGCCGCCGAACGGGCCTGCGTGGTGCTCCAGACCCTGCGCCACGGGGTGCCGGTCGAGCTAGAGCTCCAGCGCCCGGAGACGGTGCCGGCCCCATCCCAGTCCCCAACTCCGT
>CAZIIB010000177.1:0-7279 GCA_964539125.1 uncultured Thermoanaerobaculia bacterium
TTCGCCCTCGGCCGCCTGCCGGGCTGGATCGCCCAGTGGAAGGAGATGCGGGACGATCCGCACTCGCGGATCAACCGCCCGCGCCAGGTGTACACCGGCGAGGGCGAGCGGGACTTCGTGCCCCTCGCCGACCGCTGAGGGCCGACCGGGACCTGGGCCTCACCGCCGGAACTTCCAGCGCACCCGGGTGCGGATGCGCTCCACCCGCTTCCAGAGACGCGGCCACCGCTCGCTGATCAGGCGGAAGAGCCAGCCGTCGACCCTCTCGCTGGCCAGCGAGAGGACCGCCGCCGCCAGCACCAGGAAGAGGATTCCCTGGAGGAAGGGCAGGAAGAGTCCCGCGATCCCGAGCACCAGGAAGAGAGAGCCCAGGGTCCCGAAGACCACCCGCGTCACCAGGGGCAGAGGGCGACCCGACCGGCGCTTGCGGCCGTGTCGCGAGCCGTCGCCCTTGTCCGGTCGGCGGGCCCTGGATTCCCGGGCTTCCGCGGGTTCCATCGGCATCCGATAGCTCCTGCACGCTCTGCTCCGGACCGGCTCCCGGTGGGGAGTCGGCGACCGGCTGCGCGTCGCCGGAAAATCCTGTCACAAGTCGCTTCCGCGAAGTTCCGTCGGGCGCCCTGTGGCGTACGCGACGGCTGTTCGCGCAGCGCGACGCCGGAACGCCGGCACTTACCGGCGGAGCGCGGCGGAGCGGTTCATCCCGTCGAGGTCCCCGGGCACCGGGATCCCCGCGAGCGCGGCGACCGTGGGTGCGACGTCGGCCGCCGAGACCCGGGAGGTGATCCGGTGCGGGGTGATTCCCGCCCCCCGGACGAGCCAGGGGACCCGGGTGTCATACGGGTAGGGCGATCCGTGGCTCGCGACCACGGGCGGTGTGGCCGCCAAGATGCCGGTGCCGAGCTGGATCATCAGGTCGGGGCTTCGTTGCGCGTCGAAGGCGTTGGAATACAGCTCGGCAAACGTTCCAGACGGTGAGGTGGGCCCCTCGAGCTCTTCCCGGGTCCAGACATGGGCGACCGCCGGGCACCGCTCGAGGAGCTTCGCGGCTTCGTCCTCGACCGTTGAGAGTTTCAGGTGGTGTGCCGCCACCGCCTGGCGGTCGATGAACGGCCCGGGGTGGAGCCAGGTGGCGGGACCCAGGTCGGCTTCGAGGTCGGTCTCGACGCGCTGGAAGCAGAGGGCGTCCTGCGCTCCGGTCCGTCGGCCCGGCTCGGTGGCGGCCTCGGGCGCCGGGTCCACGCCGTGATCGGCCGAGAGCACCACCAGAGTCCTGTCGAGCCCCACCCGCTGGTCGACCAGGTCCAGCAACTCGCCGAGGGCTTGGTCGAGGCGCGCCAGCGTGTCGGCGAACTCCAAGCTGTCCGGGCCGTAGCGATGGCCGACGGCGTCGAGGGAGGAGAACGAGACAGCCAGCAGGTCGGGAGCGCGATCCCGTCCCAGGCCCTCCTCGGTGATGAGCGCCTCGGCGAGCTTGGCCAGGTAGGCGTCCCCGAAGGGGGAGCGATAGAGGTCGGAGAAGTAGGCCGGGCCGGGTGCGAGCTCGAGGCCGCCGAGGGCGTGGGGGAACGTCTGGGACGCCTCGACGGCTCCGAAGTCCACGCCCTCGGCACCCAGGGCCGGCGCCCGGGCCGCGACCTTCGAGAGTGGCTCCCAGAGCGTGCCGAAGCGCTTCGTCGGCGGGTGGTCGCGGTAGAAGGAGGCGAGCCAGGCGGGGCCGGCCTTGCCCCACGGGTAGTAGTCGCTGCTGACGAACCGGCCGGTCGACCGGTCGTACCACAGGACGCCGTCGGGGTGTTGACCGCCGAGGAGGATCGCCGCGCGGTCCTTGTCGCTCAGCGCGAACACCTTGCTGGAGGGGACGACCTCCTGGAGCCAGTCTCCGAGGGCCTCGCCGCGCAGGTTCCGGGGCGAGCGGCCGACCTCGGGATCGGCGACCGAGTAGATCTCCTCGCCGCTCTCCGGGTCGATCCAGTCGTTGCCGATGATCCCGTGACTCCGAGGCTCCCTCCCCGTGGCCAGGGTGGCGTGGCCCGGCGCGGTCTCGGTCACCGCGTGATTCTGGCGGGCGTCGCTGAACCAGGCGGACTGTTCGAGCAGGCGTTCGAGCCCGCTGTCGAAGAGGGGCCGCCAGCGCTCGATCTGGTCTTCCGAGCCCTGATCGATCACCAGGAAGAGGATGAGGGCCGGTGCGTTGGCGGGCAACGCCACGGACCCTCGCGCCACCTCGGAGCGCGCCGGCGCGGCCTCCCGACGCGCGCAGCCGAGCGCAACCAGGGTGGCGCAGAGCAAGAAGACGAAGGATCTCGGCATCGTGTGGCCTCCGCCAGGCGGTTCACGGGATGCGCAGCGCCGACCAGTTGTAGTCGGTGAGCAGAGGCCTCCCCTTGCCCGATCCCAGGAGCCAGAGGACCGAGGGATGGGGCTCGAGGCCCGCGATCTTGAACCGGCCCTCCCGCGAGCCCATGACCAGCGCGGAGGCCGCCAGCGCCTCGGCGTCGACCGCCAGCTCGGTCGCCGCGATGGTGGCCCAGACCCCTTCCGGCGGCCTCCCGGTGCGCTGGTCGACGTACCGGGGCGTTCCGTCGGTCCAGTCCGCCCGCCACACGACGGCCAGGGATTGGTTGCGCAGGACCACGCGGTCCAGGGGCTGATGGAGCCCTTCGAAGACCGGGAGGAGGACCGGCCAGCCCCCGGCGTCGGAACCGTCCGCGCCGGATGACCCGGAGGAGGCGTCCGGTCCGGCGCCGAACGCCCTGAGGATCCGGCCCACCCGAACCCGGGCGTTGGTCACCCCGGAGGCGCGGAGCTCGGCCACCGCCTGGTCGACCGCGAACCCCGCGGCGAACCCGTCCAGGTCGACGAGGCTGTGGGCGGCGATCCAGACCTGAGAGGTCTTGCGGTCCACCGTGAGGTGGTCACAGGCGGCGCTCTCCAACAGGGCCGGGTCCGGCGGCGGGGCCGAGGGGTTCGCGCCCACCGCCCGCCAGTGAGCGGCGAGGTTTCCGCCGAGCGGGCCATGGGCGCCGTCGGACCAGGTGCAGAAGTGCTCGGCGCGCTCGAGCAGCTCGGCGGTCTCCGGCGACACGACGACCTCGCGCTCGAGGTCGGAGCCGTGGTCGATCTTCTCGGTGTCACCCTCGATCAGGGCCTCGATCTCGTGGAGCCGGTCGAACGCCTTGCGCAATGCCGCCCGGGTCGCCTGCTGGGAGAGCCCGACGATCTCGATCTCCACCGGCAGGCCGAAGGCCTTGGCCTCGAGCTCCAGGTCTCCGGGCTTCGAGGCGGGCGCCGAAGCCGGAGCGGTGGACCGATGGACGGCGTTGGCCGCCGCCGGAGCGCCGGGCAGGCACAGGCCCAGCCCGGCGGACAACAAGAGCCCCGCGTCGATGAGCTTCATCGAGGATCATCTTATCCGAGCGAATGCCACCGCCCGGCGCCGCCGTCCGCGGGCGCGAGTTTCGCGTCGGGAGGCTCGTTTTTTCCCATTCTACGCACTTTCAAAGTGAATGGACCGCTGGTTTCCATTTCGGGGGCTCAGTGTGTCCGCTCCGAGGGAGGATCCCCATGAAGACGTTCCGCCGCATCCTGAGATCTGTCGTCCTCGTGCTCGTCCTGGCGTCGATGGCCTTGCCGGTGGCCGCCAAAGCCGCGCAACGGGGAGCCGTGCCCGCTGGGCGCGGGCTCTCGCCCGGAAACCCTGGCCTCCTGACGGTCCTGGAGGACCTGTGGGCCGGGATCTGGTCGGATCTCACCGGCCTCACGGCCTTCCGGGCCCCGGCCACCTCGAGCGGCGCGACGGCGATCGGCCCGACCGACACCACGACCACCAGCACGATCACCTGCGGCATAGGGTGCGACGAGTCTTCGGGAGCGATCGATCCGGACGGCTAGGGGCCCGCGCGGCGTGGCGCGCCGCCGAGGAATCCACCTATTTTGTCGTTCGGCTGTCTCGCTTTCCCCGATTCGAGCAACCTTAAGGATGTAGGCGACAGCTCAAGGGAAGGGTTGCGGAGGTCTTGGATATGGCGGAAGCTCGCAGCAAGGGCGAGTGGCACATCACCGCCGAGCTGCTCGAATCCCTGGCTTTGGGAGAGATCGACGCCGGCGTGTACCTGACGCTCCTGCTGGAGCATCTGGCGCACCTGTGCCCGGAGTGCCGGAGCGGGGTCGAGACGTTCTCTGCGGGCACCTCCCCACCGGCCGCCATCGCGCCTTCGTCCGAGGAGGAGGCCCTGATCGACCGGGCCGCCGCCCCGGCCCTCGCGTTCCACGAGCTGGAGGACCGCGCCCGCCGCGGGCTCGGGGTCCTACAGGCTTTGCCTGACCACCCGCTCCGTCTGGCGGCGGTGCGCACGGGGGTGCTCACCGGTGCGAACCCCGCCCTGGTCGAGCTCCTCCTCGCGAACGGCCGGAAGAAGATCCACGACTCGCCAGCGGCGGCCCTCGAGGCGGCGGAGCTCGCCGTCGCGGTCGCCTGCCGGCTTCCCGGCGGGCCGTACGGCCCGGCGTTCTGCCGAGAGCGCCTGGCCGAGGCCCGAGCCCACGAGGCCAACGCCTTGCGCGTCGTGGGGAAGCTGCGCAAGGCCGAGGCCGTGATGGTCGAGGCCGCGAAGCTACTCGAAGGCTCCGCCGACGACTTCCTGCGCGCCGAGGTGGCGAGCTTCGCCGCCTCCCTCGCGAAGGACCAGCGCCGCTGGGCGGAGGCCCGGGAGCGCCTCGACCTGGCCGAGAAGCTCTTCACGTCGGTCGGCGCCGAACCCCGGATGATCGTGCGCGTCCGACTCAAGCGCGCCGAAGTCGAGTCCTGCGCTGGTGACCCGGTGGTAGCGGCGGCCATGACTCGCGCTACTCTCGAGGCGGCCGACGCCGCGGCGATGCCGAATCTCCACTTCATGGCCCACCACAACCTCGCCTGGTATCTGTGCGACTCCGGGGAGTTCGAAGAAGCCCGGCGGCTGCTCACCGCGGGCGAGTCTCTCTACCGCGCCCACCCAGACCGCTCCTTCCGTCTGCGGCGGGCGTGGCTCGAGGGCCGGGTCGCGTGGGGGCTCGGTGAGCGCACGGAGGCGGATTCGATCTTCCGGAGTGTTCGCGACGCCTTCCTCGAGGCTGGCCTGGGCTACCCTGCGGCCCTCGTGGCCCTGGATCTCGCCGCCCTCTGCCTGGAGGAGGGCCGCACCGCCGAGGTGCGCGAGATCGCGGCCTGGACCACCGCCCTGTTCGAGGTCAACGACATCCACCGCGAGGCCCTGGCCGCCCTGTCCCTGTTCCGGCAGGCTGCCCTCCAGGACCTGTTGACCGTCCAGGAGATCCGCCGGATGGCGCACCACTTGGTCGAGTGCCAGAGCCGGCCCGCCGCCCGCGCCGAGCTCGCTTCCTGACGCGCCTCGCCGGCGGGCTCGAAGCCGTTCCCGGAGGGCTCCTCTCCCGGGGAATCGGTCTACCCGATCCGGACCCGGGCGAAGCGGCGCTTGCCGACCTTGAAGAGGTAGGGCTCGGCGCGCTCGGCGAGCTCGGCGAACGGGTCCTCGGCCCGCTCGCCGTCGATCGAGACGGCGCCCTGTTGCAGGAGGCGGCGCGCCTCGCTGTTGGACGCGGCGAGCTCGGTCCGGGCCAGTAGCTTGAAGAGCGGCGTGCCCGTCGCGATCCGGTGCTCGGGCATCTCCTCGGGCGCCCCGCCGCGGGAGAAGACCTCCTCGAACTCCTCCTCGGCCCGCCGCGCCGCCGCCTCGTCGTGATACTGGGCCACCAGGCGCCGGGCGAGCTCCTGCTTGACCTCCTTGGGATGGAGCTCGCCCGCCTCGACCCTACGCCGGCGCGCCGCGATCTCCTCCTCCGGGAGGTCGGTCAGGAGCAGGTACCACTCCCACATCAGCTCGTCCGGGATCGACATCGTCTTGCCGTAGATCTCCTCGGCCGGCTCTTCGATGCCGATGGCGTTGCCCAGGCTCTTCGACATCTTCTCGACGCCGTCGGTGCCCACCAGCAACGGCACGGTGAGCACGACCTGGGGCTCGAGCCCCTCTTCTTTCATCAGGTCCCGGGCGACCAGGAGGTTGAAGATCTGATCGTGGCCGCCCAGCTCGACGTCGGCCTCGAGGGCGATGGAGTCGTAGCCCTGGGCGAGCGGGTAGAGCAGCTCGTGGAGAGAGATCGGCTGGTTCGTCTCCCAGCGCTTGCGGAAGTCCTCGCGCTCCATCATCCGGGCCAGGGTGTAACGGCCGGCGAGCCGCACGATCCCCACGGAGCCCAGCTCGAGGAGCCAGCGGCTGTTGTAGTCGACCACGGTGCGCTCCCGGTCGAGGATGCGGAAGGCCTGCTCCTGGTAGGTGCGGGCGTTGGCCCGGACCTCCTCCTCGGAGAGCTGGGGCCGGGTGACCTTCTTGCCCGTGGGATCCCCGATCATGGCGGTGAAGTCCCCCACCAGGAAGACCACACGGTGTCCCAGGTCCTGGAAGTGCTTCATCTTGCGGATGAGCACCGTGTGGCCCAGGTGGAGGTCGGGCGAGGAGGGGTCGAAGCCGGTCTTGACGGTCAGCGGCTCACCCGTCGAGCGCGAGCGCTCGAGCTTCGAGGCGAGCTGCACCTCGTCGACCAGGTCGACCGCGCCGCGGCGCAGGAGCGCCATCTGCTCGTCCACGGGAGGAAACTTCGCCATGAGGCAGGCGAGGTTACCAGAGGATGTAGTCCAACCCCGGCTGAAGGCGCCGGGCCTCACTGTGGGACTCGAGCACCGGCCGTTCCCACTGCAAGCGCACCCAAGCCCGGAAGACCGCCGTGAACATCTCGAGCCGGGCGCGCGAGCCGCGCACCAACCCGCGCTTCCTCTCCTTGACCAGGTGCTTGAGCCGGTGGAGGACCGTCGTCTGGAGGCGCAACCCCTGCCTCCGGCAGGAGTAGTTGAGGGCGGTCTCGACGGCGAACCCCGCCAGGTACTTCTCCGGGAGCGCCTCGAAGACCCGCCGCTCGAGGCACCGGATGCCGGAGAGCAGCGGCCCGTAGCGGGCGTGGAACCAGTCGAGGAACCACCCGCGGTGGCGGATGCCCACGTTCATCGCGGCCACGCCCTCGACCACCGGGCCGATCAGCTCCCCGATCAGGTACTCGGAGAGGTTCATGATGTCGCCGTCGACGAAGACCACCACCGGGGCCGAGGTGTGCATCAGGCCCAACGCCATCGCCATGCCCTTGCCGTGATTCCTGCACAAATGGATGGTGTGAGCACCCATCGCGCGGGCGATGGCCACCGTCTCGTCGGTGGAACCGTCCGAGACCA
>CAZIIB010000178.1:0-7221 GCA_964539125.1 uncultured Thermoanaerobaculia bacterium
GCCCCGCCTCGCCCATCCGGTCCAGGGCGAGCACGGCGTAGCCCTGGAGCTCGGTCGCCTGCCCGAGGAGCACGAGGTCGGCCTCGAGCGCATCTCCGGACCGGAGCTCCCGAGCCGTCGACCGAGGCTCAACGACGTAGGGCCGGGGCGCGGTCTCGATCCCCTGGAGGAAGGGCGGCGGCTCGCCCTCGAGGAACGTCTCGAACAGGCGGGTGTAGACGCAAGGCCCGCGGAGCGAGCAGGTTGCGCAGGGCTGCTCGGGACCCATGGCGCAGACGGCCCGGCGCAGGGCGTGCCCGAAGGCCCCCCGGAGGAGCGAGCCGTGGAAGGCGGGAAGCCGGGCAGGCTCCCGGGCGCGGAAGGTCGCCCGGAGGCGAAGGTACGGGATCGCCGGGAGGTAATAGGAGGCCGAGGCGTTGGCGGAAGCCACGGGAGCATTCTAGCGAGGGCTGGGCGCCTCTTGAAGTCTACGGCTCGCCGGCAGCACAGGTCGCGTCGTTCCGGCAGATCGTGCTGGAAGTCCGCGTGGACTGTCACCGGGCCGCTAGCCCCGCAGCCGTGCTTCAAGCCGCTCGAGGACCAGATCCGGCACCAGCCCTCGGATGTCGCCGCCCAGGGAGAAGGCTTCTTTGACCAGGCGGCTGGAGAGGAAGCTGTAGTCCTCTCTCGGGGTCATGAAGATGGTCTCGACCTTGGGGTTGAGGCGGCGGTTCATCATCGCCATCTGGAACTCGTACTCGAAGTCGGAGACGGCGCGGAGGCCGCGGATGACGACGCGGGCTCCGATCTGGTCCATGAAGTGGACGAGGAGGCCGGAGAAGCTCTCGACGCGGACGTCGGGCCACTTGGCGGTGAGCTCCCGGATCATCTCCACCCGCTCCTCCACCGAGAAGAGGGGGTCTTTGCCGTCGTTGTGGAGGACGGCCACGACCACCTGGTCGAAGAGGCCCCGGCAGCGGCCGACGATGTCGAGGTGGCCGTTGTGGATCGGGTCGAAGGAGCCCGGGCAGACGGCGACGCGGTCGGTGCTCATGGCGTTCTCGGGGTTGGCTCGGCCTCAGTGGAGCTTGGACGATAGGTCGTAGGTGGCGACATTCTGGGCCGCGTCGGTCGCCCGCAGGAGGAGGAGCTTCGCACCGTCCGGCACCGGGATCTCCAGTACCTCGCGGCGGGCGTCGAGGAGGCCGTCGGCGGCGGTGGCCGGGGTCCAGTCCCCGGCGTCCACGCTCACCTCGGCGGAGCGGAGCGGGTTCCAGGCGTCCTCCAGGGTCACCCGGAGCATACCTCCCTTGCGGGCGACCCCCACCACCTTCGGCGGCGAGTGGTCGATGACCACCGGCTCGGAGAGCTCTTCGCCGCTCTGGCCGTCGCCGGGGGCGTTCTCCTTGGCGTCCGAGGCGGTCAGCCGGAAACGGTAGACCCCGTCGGGGAGCACGGTGGCGTCGAAGCTGTAGTAGTCGTCGTCGAGGTCGTCGGCCACGGTCATCCAGGCGCCGGCGGACCCCTTGCCCGCCGTTTCGAGCGGCCGGAACTGAAGGGTGTAGGCGAGGTCGTCGCCATTGGGGTCGGCGGCCTTCCAGCGGAAGGAGCGGTAGCCCTTCTTCCACAGGGTCTTGAGGCGCCCCTCGCCGCTGGCGGTGGCCTCCTCCAGGGTGGTGAAGATGCCCTCCTTGTTCGGGTGCGCCGGCTCGTAGACCTGCTGCGACGGGTTGAAGCCCGCGGGGACCAGGATCTCGCCGGGGTCGAGCACCTGGAAGGCGGCGATCTTGGGCCGCAGGTTCTCCTGCCGGTAGGAGAGCTCGACGCCGTCGATCCGGGGCGAGGCGCCGGCCCCGCCGGCCTGCTGGAGGGTCGCTCGCCACTGGACGTAGCGTCCCTCGGGCACCCCGTCGAGGGGCACCTCGCCCTCGGCCGACGGCGCCCGCGCCTCGGTCCACTCCGACCAGGTGGCGTCGGGCTCCTCCGAGACGCCGCTCCGGAAGGCGAACTCGACCTTCCCGCCCTTGCCGGCGCTTCCCCGCCAGTGGAGCGTCCCGAAGCGGGCGACGGAGCCGGCGTCGAGGGCCGGGCTCGTGTAGGTGCCGCGGCGCTCCCGTCCTTCGGTCAGCCGGTAGACGGCGGGGGCGTTGGTGGTGGCGAAGGACGGACCGGGCTCGCCCGGCAGCAGGGCCACGACCTGGCGCTCCTCCACCTCTTTCTCGAGCACCATCTGTTGCCCCTCGAGAGTGTAGATCTTCCCTTCGAGGCCGGTCGCCACCCAGAGCTTGCCGCCGTTCCAGAGCAGGTCGAAGACGGTCTCGTCGTCGAAGCTCCAGACCGGCTCCACCACGCCCGCGGGGGAGATCGAGAGCACCTGGGAGCGTTTGCCGGAGAAGCCCGCCGGCCGGCTGCCCGCCGCGACCGGGCCGAGCTTGACCGAGACGCTCGCCTTCTCCTCGGCGCCCGGCTCCTGCGGGCCGGACTCGTCGGACTTCCCGCCCTTCTTCGCGCCGGAGCCGGCGCTCGCGGCGGTCGTCAGATTGACGGCGCTCGCCTCCGAGGCGATGACCGCGGCGTAGACCGAGCCGTCGCCCCCATCCCCGTCGGTTGCGAAGGCCACCACCTCGGGCTGGTCGGCGTCGTAGAGGGTGCGCGCCTTGCCGTCCGGCGACACCCGCAGGATCAGCCCTTCGCCCGCGGTGCCCACGAGGACGTCGCCGTCGGGCAGCACGGCGAGGCTGCGCACGTGGGTGTCGTCGCTGTCGTAGAGGACCGAGCCCTCGCCTTTGCCGGTCACCCGGAAGAGCTTGCCCGAGGTCCCGGTGCCCACCAGCAAGGATCCGTCCTTCGCCCGCGCCAGGGCCCAGACGTAGGTCTCGCCGGTGTCGAACCAGAGGGCGTCCTCGGGCTTCATCTCCTTGGCTCCCGGCGGGATGCGGTAGACCCGGCCGCCCGGCGAGACGCCGGCGAAGACGGTGCCGTCCGGGTCCGCCCAGACCGCGAAGACCTGGCCCTCGGGCGCGGCGAGGAGCTCGTCGACCTTGCCGTCCCGGTGGACCAGGAGGACCTTGCCGTCGTTGCCGGTGCCCACCACCCAGCCCTCGGGATGGGGCGCGGCCGAGAACAGGAAGGGCTCGCCCAGGGAGGTGACGCGCTCCGCCCGGTCGGCGAGCTCGAGGCGGCCGTTCGAGTCGATGCTGACGCCCTCGAGCGTGCCCTCGAGGAACGCCTTCTGGCTCTGGAGCTGGAAGATCTTCACCTGGGTCGCCCCGGCCGGCGCCGTCGCGGTGAGGCCCAGGGAAAGAACCAGGGAGGTCGCCAGGAGTCCGCCGCACCGGCTCATCGCTCACCTCCCACCGTGCCGGTCGCCGGTGCGCCCTGGCCGCCCGCCTTCTCTTCCGGTGGCGGTGGAGCGTCGGGCTCGGGCTCGTCGGGCGGCGGCCCGGCCTCCTCCGCGTCTCCGTGCCCGCGCTCGGACTGGGCGAGGTCGGGCTCGCGGCGCCGCAGCTCGAGGTCGATGCGCGCGACGCCCGAGGCCGGGAACGGCAGGGAGTCGACCTTCACCTGGGTCAGGGCGAGGCCCAAGGGCTTGGCGCCCCCGGAGCCGGCGGCCCGCCAGATCGACTGGATCGAGCCGGGTAGCCGCGGCAGGGTGTTGCCCGCCACCGACAGGCCGCTGTCCCGGAAGACCTCCAGCACCAGGAGGTCCCGATTCGAGTGCATGGAGCGCAGAAGCCCCAGGGCCTGGGGGAAGGTGACCGGCTGGACCGGCTCGAGGGCCATCCGTGCGGCGTCGATGCTCTGGCCGTCGCCCACCACGAGAGAGAGGCGGCCGGAGGGCAGGTCCTCGGGCACCTTCACCTCCACGGTCCGCCGGAAGCTCGCCCCCTGGAAGCTCTTGAAGTCCAGGTTGAGCCGCACGCGCTCGCCGGGGTGGACCACCGCCCGCTCGGCGTGGGCCGCCGCCAGGGAGGCGTTGCGCGGCTTGGCGGTCTGGTGGATCACCGCGTCGATCCCGGTGATCTCCACCTTCTCCAGGGAGTTGCCGGTCAGGTAGCCGGCGAGGGCCACGAGGTAGGCGGACGCGTCGGACGCCGCGGTCGGGCCGTCGAAGCTCTGGCGCACCGGCACGTCCCCCCAGCGGGCCAGGTGGAACGTGGCGTCGAGGTCGAGGCCCTGGGGACCGTTGGAGAAGCTGGCCGAGTTGATGCCGCCGACGGTGGCGGCGGCGAGGAGGGCGGGCACGAGCTGCGGCACCGCCGCCAGCCGCATGTGGTAGTCGCGGGCGCGCAGACCCCGGACCGACAGGTGGAACGGGATCATGGGCGCCGTCGCGCCCAGGCGGCCCCGGATGCCGGCCTGGGAGTCGGTCTCGAAGGCGCCGACCACAGGCCCCAGGTTCGAGATCTTGAAAGAGTTGTAGTTGCTGGGCAGGACGGTGAGGATCTCCGCCGAGGCCATGGGCACGTCGAGGGGCCCGTAACCGAGGAAGGCGTGGCCGAAGGCCAGGATCTCCGAGCCGTGGCGCTCGGTCACCGTGCCGGTGGCGGCGAGCTGGAGGTCGCCGTCCACCAGGACCGCGGCCACCGGGGCTCCGTTCTGGAGCGCAGGGAGCGCGTCGGAGGTGGCGCCGCCGCTCGCCGCCACCTCCCCCAGGCTGCCGGCGAGGAGCTTGCGGGCGGTCTCGCCGAAGCCGCTCGTGGCCCACTCGATCGCCGAGCGGGCGCCGGGGGCGGCCTGTCCGAGGCGCGGCGCGAGGGCGGAGAGCACCGTCTCGAGGTATCCCTCGGGCACTTTGCCCGCCAGCAGGCTCGCCAGGTCCAGCGGCGGCGTGGCCGGCGTGGACAGGTCGGTGGCCGAGCCCACGGGCACCGGATCGCGCCCGTCGGGCCGGTCGGGCGCGTCGAGGCCGGAGGGCAGCTCGCCGATCGAGCGCATGGCGTCGATGGGAGTGATCCCGGCGATCGCCTCCTTGGCGAAGGGCCAGGCGAAGGCGACCGCCCCCACCAGGTGCTCGTCGATGAACACCGGGCTGCCGCTCATCCCCTGGACCACGCCGCTCTCATCGAGCCCGTGGCCCGACAGTCGGGCGAGGACGTAGGAGGCGCTCGGATCGGTGTTGTGCAGCACCCCCAGCACCTCCACGTCGAAGCGCTCGGGCTCGCTGCCGGCGAACACCGTGAGGCCGTAGCCGGTCTGGCCGCGGGTGATCTTGTCCACCGGCAGGCTGGCCAGGCGCGGAGTCGATTCCGGCGGCGACCCCGAGGAGGCCAGCGGCGGGTCCGGAGCCCGCGGGGGCACGGGGAGGGCCGCCGCGGCGCCCCCGGAGAGGAGCAGGCCGAGGCCAGCGAGGAGGAGGGCGAGACCGGCTGGACGCGAAGACTTCATGTCATAACTCCCACCGTCGGGCGGACGCCTCCACGGCGCCCGGCCCATGGGTCGTGTGATTCTCTCAGATGCGTTGTTCGCGAGCACCCCGAACGGGGCCTCCCAGGTCAGGGTGTATCAAGTCACCGTAGCGAGACGCCGCCGGATCTCGGCGGTCGGCACCGCGCCCTCCCGAAGGACTTCCAGCCGGCCGCCCGCCTCCCCGCCCCCACTGGGCCAACCGAGCCGGACGATCGTGGACGGCGCGCCGCCGGGCAGCCGGCCGCCGTCGACGACGGCGGCGTCCTCGCCGGCGAGGAGGCTCGCGGCGGTCGCCGGATCGAGCACCGGCGCCCCGCCGCTCCGGTTGGCGCTGGTGGCGGTGAGGGGCCGGCCAAGCCGGGCGAGGAGGCGCCGGAGCTCCGGATGCCCCGGGACCCGCACCGCCACCGAGCCGCCGCCCGCCGCCGCCGGCAGGGGTTCCCGGCCCGCGCCGGTCTCCGGGCGGGCGAGGGGCAGGACCACGGTGACCGCGCCCGGCCAGAGCGCCCCCAGGCGGCCGGCGTCGAGGGCTCCCGGAGCCACCCCGAGGGCGGCGACCTGGTCGAGGTCCGCCGCCACCACCGGCAACGGCTTGCCGGCGTCCCGGCCCTTCACGCGGTAGACGGCTCGCACCCCCCGCTCGCTGCGGGGGTCGGCGGCCAGGCCGTAGCTCGACTCGGTGGGGATGGCGAGGACCCCGCCCCGGTCGAGGATCTCGCGTAGCAGGGCGACCGGCTCGCCGAAGCGCCAGATCCGGACGGATGCTCGGGGACCGGGCGCCCCCCTAGCCATCTTCGGCGACGGCCGCCTCCAGGAGCTCCCGGGCGTGGGAGACGGAGAGCTCGGTGACCTTGCGGCCGGCGAGCATGCGAGCGAGCTCCTCGACCCGCACCTCGTCCTCCAGAGCCTCGACCGAGGTCGACGTGCGCTCCCCCTCGACGCTCTTGGCGACCCGGAAGTGGCGGTGGCCGTAGCTCGCCACCTGGGGCAGGTGAGTCACGGCGAGGATCTGGCCGCTCGCCGCCAGGCGCCGCAGCTTGCGGCCGAGGGCCGCGGCCTGCGCCCCACCGATGCCCACGTCGACCTCGTCGAAAATGAGGGTGGGGCTCGCCTCCCGGTCCCCCCGGGTCGCGAGCTGGAGGCCCAGGGAGACCCGCGAGAGCTCGCCGCCCGAGGCGATCTTGGCCAGCGGCTGGGCCTCCTCCCCGGGGTTGGGCGCGAACAGGAAGACCACCTGGTCGACGCCCTCGGCGCCGAAGTCCACCGCGTCGCCGTCGACCTCGAGGGGGCTGTCCTGGCGCGGGCGGCGGCGAAGCTCCACCTCGAGGCGGGCCTTGGCGAGGCCGAGCTCGCCGATCTCGCCGTGGATCGCCTCGACCAGGGCGCCGCCCCACTCGACGCGGCGGCGGGAGAGCTCGAGGGCCTCCTTGCGGTAGGCGGCGAGGGCCGCGGCGGTCTTCGCCGCCAGCTCGTCGCGGCTCTCGGAGGCCCCTTCCAGGCGCTCGATCTCGAAACCGATCTCCCGGCGCCGCTCGAGGATCGCCGCGCTCGAGCCGCCGTACTTCTTGGCCAGGCGCTCGATCGCCGCCAGCCGATCCTCCACCTCGTCCAGGCGCCCCGGCTCGACGTCGATGGCGTCCACCCGGTGCCGGATCGAGCGCGCCGCCTCCTCCAGGCGGATCCGGACCTCCTCGAGCTCGGCCCGCCAGGCGGCGGCCTCGCCCTGCCAGGCCTCGATCCCGGCGAGGAGGTCCTCGCTCTTGGCGAGGCGGTCGACGGCCGAGCCCTCGTCCTCGAACAGGACCTCGGCCGAGGTGCCCAGGGCGTGGGTGA
>CAZIIB010000179.1:0-7204 GCA_964539125.1 uncultured Thermoanaerobaculia bacterium
GACCCCCGGATGGGGACCGGGGCCGAGGGGCGAGACCAGCTTGGCCCGGAGACGGAGGTCTCCGCTTCGGATCCAGAGCCTCTCCTCGGGCAGATCGAGGCGCGTCGCCGATCGCTCGCCGCCGGAGCCGGTCCGGTCTGTCCACGAGAAGCCTGCCGGACGCCCCTCCCGGCTCATCTCGAAGCGGACCTCCGCCCTGACCGGCGTGCGCCGGCTCCACCCGGTACCGACCTCGAAGCGGAGCTCCTCGGGCGCGCCCACGGGGAAGAGCGGCAGGCTCTCGCCGGTCGCCGGGATGCGCAGGCGCAGGATCGGTCCTTCGCGGGGCGTGACGATCGCCAGCCGTCCGTCGCCGAACCGGTAGGCGCCGTTGAACCGCGTGTCGGCCGGCTCCGGGCGGGTCAGGACCCAGGCGAGGCCGCCCCCGGCGACGAGCAGCACGGCGGAGAGGGCGAGGAGCTTCTTCGTGCGGGAGAGCTTCATCGGGGGACCTCCGGCGAGGGGTGCAGGGTTCACCCGGTCCTACGACGAGGCGCCCCGCGAGGTTACGGGGTGCCGACCGACGCTTCGAAGGTGACGCCCACCGGGCGCAGCCGCTCGACGAGGGGAAGGCCGAGGCCGGACGCCGGAGTGAGCACGCCGCCCGCCAGGCCCTCGGCCTCGTCCCGGGCGAGGCAGAGGGCGGACTCGGCGAGCATGGGGGCGGTGGCGCCGTAGCCCGGGTCGAGCTCGGCCGCCACCGTGACCGTGGCGAGAAGCGGCTCCCGACCCCCTCCGGAGCCCTCCCCGCGGAGCCCGTCGCCCAGGATCGCGATCCGGAAGCCGCCGCGCTCGCGCTCCTCGGCCGAGGGTCCCTCGCCCGGATCGGGGAGCACGAAGCGGCGCAGGATCCACGCGGTGGGCGGCAGGGCGGCGGCGCCGGTGAAGGCGGATATGCCGGTCGCCAGGAGGCGCGCGCGGAGGCGCCCCCGGAACCCGCGGCCGGCGTCCACCCGCTCGTCGTACCGGAAGGCCTCGCCGTAGGGGTAGCCGAGGAGGGCGTTCGAGCGGCGGACCACGCGGGTGTTGACCATCGCCATCAGGAAGGGCGCCGTCCACACCCCCCGGTCCCGGTCGAGGCGGGGGCCGAGCCCCTCGTTGCGGTCCGGCCCCTGACGCTCGCCCGGCGGGTTGAGCCCATAGGGGTCGAGGAGGATCTTCCGGGTCCCCGGGTCGCGCCGCGCCTCCGACACGATCTCGAACAGGCTCTCGGCCGTACCGCCGCTCATCCGGCCCGCGAGCCGCCGCACCCGGAGGCGTGCCCGGGCGAGTCGCGCCCCCTCTTCGGCCAGGCGCCGGTGGAGAACGAGGGTGCCGAGATCCGAGGGGATCGAGTCGAAGCCGCAGCCGTGAACGATCCGGGCGCCGCTGCGCCGGGCGCGCTCGTGGAAGCGGTCGACGTTGCGGCGCATCCAGGCGACCTCGCCCGAGAGGTCGCAGCAGTCGGTGCCGAGCTCCGCGCACAAGCTGACCAGCGGCGTGCCGTAGCGCGCGTAGGGACCCACCGTGGTACAGACCACCTTCGTTCGCCGCACGATCGGCTCGAGGGTGCGGGGATCGAGGCTGTCGCCGACCAGGAGCGGGAGGTCCCCGGCCTCCGGGCGGAGCGCCGCCAGCTCGTCGCGCAGGGCCGCGAGCTTCTCGCCGCTCCGCCCGCCCAGAGCCCAGCGCACGTCCTTGCCGTGGCGCACGAGGTGGTTCGCCACCAGCCTCCCGGTGAAGCCGGTGGCTCCCCACAGGACGAGGTCGAGGTCGCGCCCGGCGGCGTCCGTCACGCCGCCATCCTATCCGGCGTCACGGGCCTACCTGCAATGCCCTTCAGTCTTCGCCGTGAAGATGCTCGTCGCGCTCTCCGTTGTCGAGCTTGAGCACCAACGGCGGCCCGACCTCCTTGGCCATCATGTTGAGCGAGGTGCCCGTGATGCCTCCGCGCAGCCGGGACGAGTAGCGGAACTTGCCGACCGTCTTACCGCCGGAGGTCACGACGACGGACCCGAGGATGATGCCGTCTCCCTTGAAGTACCGCTTCATCCACTTGCCCTTGTCGAACTCGTCGATCGTGAAGCGAACCTCGAGCGGCGCCGAGTCCGAGACGCTGTAGCCCAGCTTCTCGAACGCCTGGCGCACGTAGCTCTCCATCTTGGTGCCGAACTCCTGGGCCTGGGGGTCGTCCGGCACGACCTTCAGGGACACCTGGATCGCCGTCGGCTCGGCGTTCCAATCCTGGTCCGCCACGAGGCGGACCGTCCGGGTCCTCAGGTCCGCCGGGGCGCTCGTCGCGGCCAACACCAGCAGAACGACCGCGAGGCCGGCAACCATCAAGGTTTTCTTCATCTCGAATCTCCTTTCGGGTTTCGAGCCGTTAGCCGACGCCGAGCCGCTTCGCCTCGTCCGGAGCCTGCTTCTTCAGGAGGTCGAAGTCGGCGTACTGGGTGATGACGTTGAAGCTCGCGATCAGGTTCGCCAGCTCCCGATCCTGGTTCAGGTAGTGGCTCTGGCCGTCGGCGAAGGCCGTGAAGGTCTCGGAGGGCACCATGGTGATCGCCAGGCGGACCTTGCTGTCGACGGTGGCGCGATCCCCCGGGCCGAGGGCCGCGCGGGCTCGCCCCAGCTCGACCAGGTGCTTGACGTAGCTTTCCTTCATCGTCTCCAGCTTGGGGCGCAGGACCGCGGGCTCCGGACGGTCCGTCATCGCCGCGGCGACCGCTTCGATGGCCTCCTGGTAGACGCCACCGATGGCCTCGCCCAGCTCGGCGGGGGACATCGACTCGGGTGCCTGGGCGGCGGGTCCGCCGCCGGCCTCCTCGGTTCCCTGGCCGCCGCCGGAGCAGGCGGACAGGGGGACGATCAACAGCCCTGTCATCAACAGCACGATCGCGAACGTCTTCATCTCGGCTCTCCTCGTCGTGGACGCACGAGCGTCCGTTGGAAGAAGAGGGCTCCGCCGGGAAGAACGGTCTCGGCAGCGCCCTCGAGTCAGTTGGAGCGATGCGCAAGGGCGGCGAGAGCGAGGAGCGTGCCAGGGAGGGGCCTCCCCGAAGCCACCGGCGGCCCGCGTCGTCGAGAGCCTTTGATTCCGGGGGGTTCGGGCGACTCGGCCCTCGGGACCGAGGGTTTCTTGGTCGGGTGTCCCGGGCGCGAGCGGTCCCGACTCCAGGACTCCCTTGCCCACCGGGCCCCCAGCCGAGAGCCGGCCCGGCGGGCCGCGGGCCGCTGCGTCCGTCGCCCGTCCCGGAAGGGAGAGCGGGATTCCCGTGTTCGAGAAGCCTCGGCGGGTCGCGCTTGGAGATCGGCGCCGAAAAGGGGAGAATGGCCCCCAATCACGGTGTAGAGCCAATGCGATACGCAACCGCGGTCCCCATCGCGCGGGGGGGAACTGCCGAGGTCGTCAAGTCCTGGGACCCGACCCTCGGCCGGTGGGTGGCGCTCAAGTTCCTCCTCCAGGACGATCCCGGCCTGCGCGCGCGCATGGTCCGGGAGGCCCGTTCCCAGGCGCGGGTGGAGCATCCCAACGTCTGCCGCGTCTACGAGGTCGGCGAGCGCGACGGCCGGGCGTTCATCGCCATGCAGTACATCGAGGGCCGGCCGCTCGACGAGGCGGCCGCCTCGCTGCCGCTGGAGACCAAGGTCGCCCTGGTCAAGACCGTGGCCGAAGCCGTCCACGCCGCCCACACGGTGGGGCTCATCCACCGCGACCTGAAGCCCGGCAACATCCTGGTCGAGGAGAGCGAGGACGGCGACCTCGTCCCCTACGTGGTCGATTTCGGCATCGCCCGCGAGCACGCCGTGCCCGGCCACACCGTGACCGGCCAGGTCCTCGGGACGCCGGGCTACCTCTCCCCCGAGCAGGCCCGGGGCGACAGCGCCAATCTCGATCGCCGCTCGGACGTCTACAGCCTGGGAGTAATCCTCTACGAGCTGCTCTCCGGGGAGCGGCCCCACGCCGGGGCGTCCGGGATCGAGATCCTGGTGAACCTCCTGGCGAAGGAGCCCCGGCCGCTGCGCTACCTGGTCCCCCATGTTCCGCGGGACCTCGAGTCGGTGGTCATGCGCTGCCTGGAGCGCGAGCCGGAGCGGCGCTACCCGTCGGCCCGGACCCTGGCGGAGGAGCTGGCCCGATTCCTCGAGGGCGAGCCGGTCCTCGCGCGGCCGGTCGGCCGGGCTCGGAGGCTGTGGCGCAGGGCCCGGAGGAACCGCTTCGTGGCTTCGCTGCTGGCGGCGGCGGCGGCCGCCGTGGTGCTGCTTCTCGCGCTCCTGGTCGGCGGGTGGGTCAAGTACACCCTCGAGCTCGAGCGCGAGCGCGACATCGCCCAGGCCGCACAGCTCCAGGCCGAAGCCAAGCAGCGCGAGACCCGGGACGTCTCCGACTTCCTGGTCGGTCTGTTCCAGGTCGCTGATCCGGCGGCGACCCGGGGCGAAGAGATCACGGCTCGGGAGATCCTCGACCGGGGCGCCGCCGACCTGGAGGGCGGGCTGGAGGAACACCCCCGAACCCGAGCCGCGATGATGCAGGTGATGGGGAAGGTCTACGGCGAGCTGGGGCTCTTCGAGCAGGGGGAGCGGATGCTGCAGGAGGCCCTCGAGATCCGCCGCAACGAGCTCGGCGAAGGGAATCTCGAGGTCGCCGAGAGCCTCGCGGCGCTGGGCGAGCTGCGCAAGGAGGAGCGGAGCTTCGGAGAGGCGGCCGAGTACTTCCGCAGGGCGCTCCAGATCCAGATGGGGCGCCTCGGACCCAAGGACCTGCAGGTCGCCCGCACCCGGGCCGCCCTCGCGGTCTGCCTCCGTGCCGAGGGCGACTTCGCCCAGGCCGAAACGCTCATCGGACAGGCCCTCGAGGTGGAGACGGCGCTGCTCGGCAGGGACCATCCATCGGTGCTCCGGAACCTGATGGTCCAGGCGTCGATCCTCCAGTCCCGCCACGACCTGGCGGGCGCTCGGAGGCTGTACGCCGACCTGTTGGAGCGCCAGACCCGGACGCTCGGACCGGAGAACGGCGACGTCGCCGTCACCTTGAACAACCTGGCGTACGTCGATCTGTTGCGCGGCGATCTCGCGGCGGCGGAGAAGCTCTACCGGCGGTCTCTCGAGCTGACCATCAAGCTCCACGGCGAGGGGCACCCCGACAGCTTGACCGTGATGACCAACCTCGCCTCGGTGCTCAATGCCGAGAAGAAGGGAGACGAGGTGGTCACCTTGCTGCGCCGCAAGGTGGAGCTCGAGCGCGCCTCTCTACCCCAGGGGCATTGGCGGCTCGGCAGCGCCCTGGTCACCGGCCTGGGCAGGGCGCTGCTCCTGCAGGGTCGGTATCGCGAGGCGGAGCCGGTCCTGCGCGAGGGGGTCGAGGTCTTCGTCTCCGCCCTGGGTGACGACCATTCCTGGGTCGCCACGGCGCGGGGCGCCTACGCCGCGTGCCTCATCGGCCTGGACCGCGAGGCCGAAGCCCGGCCCCTGATCCGCGCGAGCCTCGCCACCCTCAAGGCCGAGGACAAGCTCACGCGGGAGAACTGGTACCAGATCCAGCACGTCGCCGGGTACTTCGGGGCGGTGGGGAGGCCGGACATCGCGGACCGGTACCGGTCTCTCCTCACCGACGATCGCAAGCCCGCCGGCGTCTGAAAGCCCGAGACCCCGACGATGCCCAGGCGCCTGATCCTCGAGCTGAACGACCGGATCCTCCGGTTCCCGTTGGAGGAGGGGGCCTTCTCCGTCGGATCGGGCGAGGGCAGCGACCTCCGGATCCCCCACTACACGGTGTCGCGCCGCCACGCCCGGCTCCGCGTTGCGCCGGGCGAGGTGGAGGTCGAGGACCTGGGCTCGCGCAACGGCACGCGGATCGAGGGCCGTCGGGTCCGCGAGCCGACGTCTCTCGGTCCGGGCCAGGTCGTGGCGTTCGGGAGCGTGGAGGGGCGACTCGAAGGGGTGGCCGAGGACGAGCTGGAGCCGGCGGTCCGGGTGGGTCCCTCCGGGGCCGAGGCGCCGGCGTCCGGCAGCCGGGCCGCCGGCGGCGACGAGGCGCCGGCGACCGTCTCCCTGGGCTCTCTCGAGACGTTCACCCTGAAGCACCTGCCGGACCTCCTGGAACGGGTGCTCCAGGGCGACGACGCGCCGGCCCTCGCCCCCGCCCTCGGCGCGGCGCTGTTCGAGAGCCTGCCCTGCACCGAGATCGAGGTCGCCGGCTCGGCCCCCGGGCGGGGGGGCATCCTCTTCCGGGCGGCGGCCGAGACCGACGGACCGGCGGGCCCCCGGATCGCCGTGCCGGTTCCGGGCCGGGGCCTCGAGGTGCGAGTGGGATTCCTCAGCCCGGCGCAGGCCGAGGGCTACCGGGCGCTGGTCGAGGGCGCCGCCCGGCTCCTGGCGCTGGCCGCCGGCCCCGGCGCCGGACGACGCACCGGGGGAAGCCGGCACCCGAAGGCGCCTCCACTTCCGGAGCCGCCGAGCGTCGACCCGCGGGTCCGCCGGATCTACGCGGACGCCGCACGGGTCGCCCGGGGCGACGTCAGCGTCATGGTCTGCGGCGAGTCGGGGACCGGCAAGGAGGTGCTCGCCCGGTACGTGCACGCGGCGTCGGAGCGCTCCGGAGGCCCCTTCGTGGCGCTCAACTGCGCGGCGCTTCCCCGGGATCTCCTGGAGGCCGAGCTGTTCGGAGTCGAAGAGGGGGCGGCGACCGGCGTCGCGGCCCGTCCGGGCAAGTTCGAGCTCGCCGGCGGCGGCACGCTCTTTCTGGACGAGATCGGGGACATGGCACGGGAGACCCAGGCCAAGATCCTGCGTATCCTCCAAGAGGGAGACGTCTTCCGCCTGGGCGCCAAGGCGCCGCGCGCCACGGACGTGCGGGTGATCTCGGCGACCAACCAGGAAGTGGACGCCCTGCGAGCGGCGGGCACTCTGCGCAACGACCTCTACCACCGCATCGCCGACTGGCGCGTGGAGCTGCCGGCTCTGCGCGAGCGCCGGGCCGACATCCCCAACCTCGCGGCGCACTTCCTGGCCCGCGAGGTGCGGCGCCGGGGGATCGTCTCGGCCGGGATCTCCCGGGCGGCGATGCAGGCCCTGGCCGCGTACTCCTGGCCGGGGAACGTCCGCGAGCTGGAGCGGGAGATGGCGCGGGTGGCCCTGTTCCTCGAGGATGGAGATCTGGTGGAGACCGCGCACCTGCGGCAGGCCG
>CAZIIB010000180.1:0-7201 GCA_964539125.1 uncultured Thermoanaerobaculia bacterium
CCACCGGCCGACCGAGCGAAGCCTCCTGACCCGATTCGCGACGTGTCTTACACCTTCAGTAATAGATACAGCGCCGGGCGAGACAGCCGGCGACGCACCCTTCGACCACGGAAGGAGCTCCTCATGACAAGACGTTCCGCTATCCTAGCTCGGCGCGCCGTAGCCCTCGGTGTGTTGCTGGCCTTGAGCTTCGCGGCGGTGCCGGCGCGGGCGGCGCCGCCGACCTCCGGTGGGACGCCGCCCGCGGTCCGCACGCCGGTGGCCTCGACTTGGATCTCGGAAGTCTGGGCCGCCGTCGCCCGCCTCTGGGCGCCACTCGAGCACCTGGTCGCGGCCGACGACACGTCGGGCGACCCCACCGGCGGAGACGGCGGCCTGGGCCCGGGGTCGGGCGGAGGCTTGATCGACCCCAACGGGGCAAGCTGAAGCGCCGGCGGACGAGGTCGAACCGCGGAGCCGGTTCGCAGGGCGGGAGCGCAGGGTGCAAAGTTTGCGGCAGTCTTGATTTAAGAGTATAGTTGACTCTCGTAATGAGCGACCGGACGGGGACTCGCTGGGCCACGCGGCAGGAGCTCGACCTGTTGCTGGATTCCCTGCCCCCGTCGCGAGCGGACGCGGACCACCTCGACCCCTTGGAGCTCGCCTCGCCCAAGGCTTCGTTCGGCGAGCCGGTGGCGCCCGCCGACGACGCCGGCGAGCCCTGGCTCACGCGCTCGACCCTGGCCGCCGTGCTCGCGAGCGCCGAGCGCCTGCGCCTGGCGACCGAGGCGGAGCGGGCCGCCGCCCCGGAGCTCGCCGCCCGGCTCGAGCGCCATCCGGAGACCCGCGCCCGGATGCTCATCGACAACGACGAGCGGTTCCAGACCTGGGGCCTGGCCGAGGAGCTCATCGCCTCGAGCGTGCAGGCGATCTTCGCATCCGAGCCCGGCCGCGGCGTTCGCCTCGCACGCCTCGCCGCCTCGGTCGCCGACCGGACCGACGAAGGGACCTATGGCCGCAGCCTGGCGGCGGATCTCCGGGCGCGCGCCTGGGGCAACCTGGGCAACGCCTACCGCTGCGCCAGCCAGTTCCGCGCGGCGGCGGCGGCCCTGCGCCAGGCCGACGACCTGCTGCTCGAGGGCACCGGCGATCCCCTCGAGGAGGCCAACCTGCTGAGCTACCGGGCGTCGCTCGCCACGATCCTGGGGGACCACGAGCTCTCCCTCGCGATCCTGGACCACACCGGCGCGATCTACCGGGAGCTGGACGAGACCGTCCTCCTGGGCAAGACCCTGATCCAGCAGTCCGCCGCCCTCGCCTTCCTGGACCCGGAGCGCGGCGTCGCCGCCGCGCGGGAGGCCGAGCGCCTGGTGGGGGGAGCCGACGACCGGCGCCTGCTCTTCGGGGCGCGGTTCAACCAGGTCACGTGCCTGGTCGAGGCCGGCCGCCACGACCAGGCCCAGATGCTCCTGGAGGCCAGCCGCGTCCTGTGCCGGGAGTTCGACGATCCCTGGAGCCTGATCCACGTCGCCTGGGCCGAGGCCCGGCTCTACTTCGCCCAGGGCCGGCTCGAGGAGGCCGAGGCCGGCTTCGAGTTCCTGCTCGACGAGCTCCTGCGCCGGGACCAGCGGCTCGACGGCGTCCTGGCCGCCCTCGACCTGGCCGCCGTGCGCGTCGGGCGGGGCAAGCTGCGGGAGGCGTCCGAGCTCGCCGCCGCCATGGCGCAGCACCTGCGCGAGTGGGGCGCCCACCCCCGCGCCCGCGAGGCCTGGGCGCTGCTGCGCCACGCCCTGTCGCTAGAGCGCGCGAGCGTGGAGCTGGTCCGCGAGGTCGCCCACTACCTCCGGCGCGCCTGGAAGAACCCGCGGCTGCGGTTCCGTCCCGGCGAGCGGGCGCAAGCCCGGGATTGAATTCTCCAGCTCTCGGCGGTATACTTGCATCAGCTTCGTTCAGGGCAAAGCCATCGCGAGGTGGCGACGCAAAGCGTGGGGCCTCCGCTCGCGGAGGCGGCCCGGCTGCCGAGGCTCAGTTGACGAGCCGTCTCATTTGTTCCCAAGGTCCGAAGGAACCCGAAGGAAGGAGATCCCACATGAAGCGTAGAGTCTCTGTACTCGCTGTCGCTCTCGCCGGCACCCTCGTCCTGGCGCTCGTCGCCAGCGCGCCGGCTGCCGCCGCGTCGTACGTCCTCGATTCGTCCCACTGGGGCGCCAAGCAGACCGCCGCGGTCGAGGCCGCCGGCGGCTCCGTCGTCTGGAGCCACGGCCCGACCGGCCTCGGCGTCGCCACCTCCGACAACCCGGCCTTCCTGGATCAGATCCAGGCGAGCAAGGCCTTCACCACGGCGGTCCAGGACGTGACGGTCCAATGGGTGCCCAACGGCATCCAGCAGCAGGCTGTCACCCCCGGTGACGAGACCTTCTATCCGCTGCAGTGGAACATGGAGTCGATTGACGCCCCGGCCGCCTGGGCCACCGGCTGCACCGGCGCCGGCGCGCGGGTCGCGGTCATCGACGGCGGTATCTACGACCTGCATGCCGACCTCGCCCCGAACCTGGACACCGGGTGCTCCGTGTCGTTCGTTCCCGGATTGCACTACAACGAGGACTCGGATCCCACCAACTTCTGGCACGCCACCTTCGTCGCCGGGATCGTGGCCGCGGCGGACAATGGCTTCGGCGTCATCGGGGTGGCCCCCGAGGCGACCATCATCGGTGTGAAGGCGCTCGACAACGGAACCGGCAGCTTCGGCGCCGTCATCGGCGGCATCCTCTATGCCTCCGATCCGGCGTCCTTCGGACTCGGTGGCTGCCAGCGCGCCGACATCATCAACATGAGCCTGGGCGCCCTCTTCCCGAAGAGCGCGACGGGCGGCGGCCAGCTCGTGGGCGCCATGGCCAAGGCGGTCAACTTCGCCGCGTCGCGGGGCGTCCTGGTGGTCTCGGCGGCGGCCAACAACGGCCTCGACCTGGGCCAGCTCTACGACTACACGGTCGTCCCGTGCGAGTCCGGCAGCGGGCTCTGCGTTTCGGCGACGGGGCCCGTGGGCTTCGCCTACGGTTCGACGAACTTCGATCATCCCGCCAACTACTCGAACTACGGCGAGGGCACGGTCTCCGTGGCCGGACCGGGCGGCGACTTCGAGCTCGGGGACTTCTCGGCATGCACGGTGGGTCCGGTGACCGCCCCTTGCGCCTACTTCGACCTGGTGTTCAGCGACTGCAAGGGCACGTCCACGCCGCCGAGCTTCTCCTTCTGCTTCGGCGACGGCACCAGCTTTGCCGCTCCGACCGCGGCCGGTGTCGCGGCGCTGATCGTGGGCTCGCACCCGGGCATCTCGCTGGGCGCCCTCAAGGCAAAGCTTCTCCAGACCGCCACCGACTCCGGCCGGATCGGCGTCGACGAGTTCTACGGCCACGGCTACATCAACGCCTACAACGCCTGCACCAACTAGGCCGGCGTCTTCACGGCATCATCGCAGCATCGAAAGGGGGAGGCTTCGGCCTCCCCCTTCTTGTGCCTGCCCACCCTAGTGGTCTGATTCACGAATCCCTTGTCTTTCGCGCAGGGGTCTTGCGGAGTGGCTCCAAGGCGCCACCCACGCCCTGCGGGCGCGGGTACCCGGGAGGCGATGCCGTAGCATCGTCGACGACGAGCAACGCAGGAGACGCCCGCAACCCCCCTGCGCCCTTCGGGTTACGGCGGCGCGTGGCCGTCTACGGCGTTGCCGCTCCTCACCGATGGCTCGGCATCTCGAAACCCTCCATCCGTATGGCGTAGCGCTGACCGCGCCCGGCTCCCAGTCCGACTTCGTCTCCCGCTACTTCGCCCCGAGCTACGGCATCCCCGAGGATCCGGTGACCGGCTCGATCCACTGCGCCCTCGCCCCCTACTGGGCGGAGCGCCTCGGCCGCTCCCAGCTCGCGGCGATCCAGCGCTCGCCCCGCGGGGGGAGGCTCGAGATCGAGCTCCGGGGCGACCGGGTTCGGCTCGCGGGGAAGGCGGTCTGCGTGTTCGTCGGCCACGTCCTCCTTCCCCAGGTGCTCGAGCCCACAGCTCGCGGGAGGACGCTCGGTTGCGGATGGTAGGCTCGAATGAAGACGTTCCCCAGCCTCATGTTGGATGGCCCCGGACCCCAGCACAGGGAGGAATGACGAAGTGAATCGAATGCGGTCCTTCCCCGGCCGGCTCGCCGCGCTCGGGTGCCTGCTCGTGTCCGCGGCGCTTCTCGCGGCGCCGGCCGTCTCGGCGACGGCGCCGGCGGCGCCTTCCGCCCCCGACTTCCGCCTCGGCGACGGCGTCGTACCGACCCACTACGACCTCGACCTGACCGTCGACCCCGCCCGGGACCACTTCACCGGCCAGGTCCGCATCGACGTCCGCCTCGCCCGGCCGACGGCGACGATCTGGCTCAACGCCACCGAGCTCGAGCTCCTCCACGGCGAGGTCGCCGCCGGCGGACAGACCCTCGACGCCGAGCTCGTCCAGAGCGGCGACGACTTCGCGGGCCTGCGGCTCGACCAACCGGTCGGCCCGGGAACCGCCGTCGTCACGATCGCCTTCCGCGGGGCCTTCGCCACCACCTCGACGCGGGGGCTCTTCCGGCAGGAGGCCGACGGACACTGGTACGCCTTCAGCCAGTTCGAGGCGATCGACGCCCGGCGCGCCTTCCCCTGCTTCGACGAGCCGGGCTTCAAGGCGCCCTGGCGGACCTCCCTCACCGTTCCCGACGGCCTCGAGGCCTTCAGCAACACTCCGAGATCGAGCGAGGAGGCCGCCGCCGAGGGAATGAAGACCGTCCGGTTCGCCGAGACCAAGCCCCTCCCCACCTACCTCGTGGCCCTGGGCGTGGGACCCTTCGAGGTCGTTCCGGCGGGACGGGCGGGGCGCGGCCAGACCCCCCTCCGGATCATCACCCTCCACGGCAAGGCGGGCCAGGCGGCCTACGCCAAGAGCGTGCTGCCGGCGATCCTCGATCACCTGGAGAGCTACTACGGCATTCCCTTCCCCTTCGCCAAGCTCGACTCGCTCACCATCCCCCAGACCGTGAACTTCGGCGCCATGGAGAACGCCGGCCTCATCACCTACGCGGAGGAGGACCTGATCGCCCCCAAAGGGGAGGACTCGGTCTCCTTCCGGCGCGGTACCACCAGCGTGATGGCGCACGAGATGGCCCACCAGTGGACCGGCGACCTGGTCACCCCGGAGTGGTGGAACGACATCTGGCTCAACGAGTCGTTCGCCACCTGGATGGCGAGGAAGATCGTCCGGGAGCTCCATCCCGAGTGGAAGCAAGACGTCTCCCAGGTGGAGTCGCGCTCCCGGGCCATGGACCGCGACACGCTGGTCTCCGCCCGCAAGATCCGCCAGCCGGTCGTGGCCAAGGCCGACATCGTCAACGCCTTCGACGGCATCACCTACGGCAAGGGCGCCGCCGTGATCGCCATGTTCGAGTCCTGGATGGGGCCCGAGCGGTTCCGCCAGGGGGTCCACCACTACCTCGAGAGCCACGCCTACGGCAACGCCACGGCGGACGACTTCCTGGCGGCCCTCGAGGCGGCGGGGGGCGAGGGGATCGTCGGCGCCTTCTCCACCTTCCTCGATCAGCCCGGGCTGCCGCGGGTCCAGGTGAGCCTGTCGTGCGCCGAGGGGGCCGCCCCGGCGGTCGAGCTCGTGCAACGACGCCTCCTGCCGCCCGGCTCTCCGCCCGCCGGCGCGGCGCTCTGGCAGGTGCCCATGTGCCTGCGCTACGGCGTCGGCGGCACGACCGAGCGCAAGTGCCTCCTGCTGCGCAAGGCGCAGGAGACCGTGGCCCTGGCGCCCGCCGGCCCCTGCCCCGACTGGCTGCTCGCCAACGACGGCGAGGTCGGCTACTACCGCGCGAGCTACCAGGGCGACCTCCTCGACCGGCTCCTGGCCGCCTCGGGCGAGCTCTCGGAGGCCGAGACGGTCGGGCTGATCGGGGACACCGCGGCCCTGGCCCGCGCCGACGCCCTCCCCATGAAGCGAGCCCTGGCCTTGGTGCCGCGCTTCGCCGGCAGCGACTCACGGCATGTCGTGCAGACCCTGGCCGAGATGGCCGACGAGGTCGGGGACTCCCTGGTGAGCGACGAGCTCCGGCCGCAGTACCGCCGGTTCATCCTCCAGTCGTTCGGCGAGCGGGCGGAGGCGCTCGGCTGGACCGGGAACCCCGGGGAGAGCGAGGAGGAGCAGCTCCTGCGCCGCGAGCTGGTGCCCATCGTGGCGGTCGACGGCGAAGATCCGGAGCTCGGCAAGGAGGCCGGGGCGCTCGCCCGGCGCTGGCTCGCGGACCACTCCGTGGTCGAGTCCGACGTCGCCGGCGCCCTGCTCCAGGTGGCCGCCTGGAACGGCGATCAGGCCCTCTTCGACGCCTGCCTCGCCGCCGCCAAGAAGGAGCCGGAGCGGCGGGACCGCCGCCGGCTCCTGTTCGCCCTGGGCGCGTTCCGATCCCCCGAGCTGGCCCACGAGGCGCTGGGCCTCCTACTCCGGGACGACTTCGATCCGCGAGAGGCCATCGAGATCCCCTTCGCGATGATCGACGATCCCGCGACGCGCGAGGTCGCCTGGAGCTTCCTCGAGAAGAACTTCGACGCACTCACCGCCCGCCTGCCGGCCGAGACGGTCCCGTACCTGCCCTACTTCGCGTCCGAGTTCTGCGACGAGGCCCACGCGGCCGACGCCAAGGCCTTCTTCTCGCCGCACGCGGAGCAGTTCCCGGGCCTCGAGCGCAACCTGGCGCAGGTGCTCGAACGAATCCACCAATGCGCGGCGGAGCGCAAGGCCCAGGGGCCGAGCGTGGCGGAGTTCCTGGCGGCGTACTGAGGGCGCGGAGAGTCCCCTCGAGGACCCTGGCGGAGAGGCTGGGAAGTCAGAGACTCGGAAGCCAAAGCTCCGCGTCGCGACGGGTGTCCCCAACGGGATTTGAACCCGTGTTGCCAGCTTGAAAGTGTGGCTACCCTGTCCTTGGCTGTCCGGGCGTATTCACGCAAGCCGCTTGTTTGCAGTCACTTCGTCTACTTCAGTCCGCGCTTGACAATTCTTGTCCCAGGGCATAACTTTATCGCAGCTTTATCGCAGCTCGATCACAGAGGAGCCCCCATGGGAAAGCTCGCCGACCTCGCCACCGCCCACAGCCGGAGCCGTCTGCCTGAGCGTCCGGGCAGGCAGCCGCACTGGAGATTCCTCGCCCGAGGCAAGGCCCTGG
>CAZIIB010000181.1:0-7187 GCA_964539125.1 uncultured Thermoanaerobaculia bacterium
CACCTGCCCACCGGCATCGTCGTGACCTGCCAGGACGAGCGCAGCCAGATCAAGAACAAGGCCAAGGCCCTGCGCGTGCTCAAGGCCCGGCTGCTCGAGGCGGAGCGGGCCAAGGCGGAGGAGGCCCTCACCGAGGAGCGGCGCAAGATGGTGGGGAGGGGCGACCGCTCCGAGAAGATCCGCACCTACAACTTTCCGCAGAACCGGGTGACCGACCACCGGATCGGCCTGACCGTCCACCAGCTCCCGGCCGTCCTCGAGGGCGACCTCGACCCGCTGATCGATCCCCTCGTCACGCATTTTCAGGCGGAGAAGCTGGGCGCGAACTGAACCCCTCCGTGGCCACCGTCTCGTCGCTCCTCGCCGAGGCCAAGGCGCGCCTCTCCGCGGCTCCGTTCCAGCCGTCTCCACGCGAGGCCCACATCCTGCTGGGCCACGTCCTCGGTCTACCCGAGGCCCGGCTCCTGGCGCGCGACGCGGAGCCGGTTCCGCTGCCGGCGGAGAGGGCCTTCCGCGCTCTTCTGGCGCGCCGGCTGACCGGCGAGCCGGTCGCCTACCTGCTGGGCGAGCGGGAGTTCTTCGGCCGGCCCTTCGCGGTCGACCCGCGGGTCCTGGTGCCGCGGCCCGAGACCGAGCACCTGATCGAGACGGTGCTCGCGCTCGACCTGCCGGAGCGCGCCCGGGTGCTCGACGTGGGCACGGGCTCGGGAGCGATCGCCGTGACCCTGGCGCTCGAGCGGCCGGCGTGGCGGGTGGCCGGGGTGGACCTCTCGGTGGCGGCACTGGCGGTGGCGCGGGCCAATGCCCGCCGTCACGGCCTGGCCGGCGCCGGCCGGCTCTCGCCGGTGGCGGCGAACCTGCTCGCCGGCCTCGACCTCGCACGCTTCGACCTCCTGGTTTCGAATCCGCCCTACGTGCCGTGGGAGGATGCCCCCGCCCTCTCCACCGAGGTCCGGGACTTCGAGCCCGGGCTGGCGCTCTTCGCGCCGGCGGTGGTTGGAGCGGGCGGGCCGGTTCCGGGCTCGGGTGTGGCGGCTCGCTTGTTGCAACAGGCCGGAGCGCTGCCCGCCGGCGCCCGGGTGGTCCTGGAGCTCGGCCGCGGCCAGGTGGAAGGGTTTCTGGGGCTCGCGGCGGAGGCGGGCTGGCGAGCCGAGAGGGTGGTGCCCGACTACGCGGGCATCCCCCGGGTCGTCGTCCTCGTGCGGTACTGAGGGACGAGTCGTCGGATTGAGGAAACGTGACTTGCTGAGCACAGCACCTCGGAGGAGCGCGCGGGTGGGGGCGTCCTCTTCCCCCCCTGGGGGAGGGAAGGGGACCGAGGGGTTGCGGGGGGATGAGCTTTGGATCGATTCCGTATCCAGGGGCCGGCGACCTTGACCGGCACGATCCGGGCGAGCGGCGCCAAGAACGCCGCCCTGCCCGCGCTCGCCGCCAGCCTTCTGGCGAGCGAGCCGGTGGAGCTCACTCGCGTCCCGGCGGTGCGGGACATCCGCACCATGCGCCACCTGCTCGATCACCTGGGCGTCCGGAGCGAGGAGCGGGGCGAGGCGCTGGTCCTCCATCCAGACGGCGAGCCCGCCGACGGCGAGGCCCCGTACGAGCTGGTCAAGACCATGCGGGCGAGCGTCCTCTCGCTGGGCCCTCTGCTGGCCCGGCGGGGCCACGCCCGGGTCTCGCTTCCCGGCGGCTGCTCGATCGGAGTGCGACCGATCGACCAGCACCTGGCCGGCCTCGCGGCCCTGGGAGCCGACGTGCGGCTGGAGGGGGGGTACGTCGAGGCCACCGGGCGCCTCGTGGGGGGGCGCTTTCGCTTCGAGATGCCCACGGTCACGGGAACCGAGAACGTGCTCATGGCCGCCGTCCTCGCCGACGGGGTGAGCGTGCTCGAGAACTGCGCCCGGGAGCCGGAGGTCGCAGATCTCGCGCGGCTCCTGGTCCGGATGGGAGCCCGGATCGAAGGGGTGGGCGGCGAGACTCTCACGGTCGAGGGGGTCTCCGAGCTGGGCGGCGCCCGCCACGAGATCATCCCGGACCGGATCGAAGGGGGCACCTACCTGGTGGGTGCGGCCCTGACCGGCGGGGACGTGATCCTGGAGGGCGCCGAGCCCGCCGATCTGGCGCCCTTGTTGGAAAAGTTGGCCGATGCGGGGGCGCGCGTCGAGCCCGGCGAGCGCCGGGTTCGGGTGCGCGCCGGCGGCGGGCTGATCTCCCAGGACGTGGAGACTTCCCCCCACCCCGGATTCCCCACCGATCTCCAGGCCCAGTTCATGGCGCTCATGACCCAGGCCCGCGGCGTCGCGACCCTGAGCGAAACCGTGTTCGAGAACCGCTTCCAGCACGTGCCCGAGCTGGTGCGGCTGGGGGCCGCGATCGAGGTCAAGGGCCACGTCGCCCAGGTGCACGGACCCACCCCTCTCTCCGGATCGCCGGTGATGGCGACCGACCTCCGGGCCTCGGCCTGCCTGGTGCTCGCGGCCCTCGCCGCCGAAGGCGAGAGCGTCGTCCACCGGATCTATCATCTGGACCGGGGGTACGAGGACATGGAAGGGAAATTGCAGCACCTGGGAGCGTCCGTCGAGCGCGTGAGTGGGCCCGAGCCGGGGTGAGTGTGGTCTCTCCTCTCGCCTTGCCGCCGTCGATAGCCACGGGGCCGCCGGGCCGTCACGGGTGCTCCGTCCCTCGACCGGTCGCCTTCGCCATGAGCTGGGTTCTGGCCCTGGTCCTCGCCCTCCCGGTCCTCGCCGACCCGAGGATCCCGCTCGTGGAGCACCGCCTGGGGAACGAGCCGACCGCCGCGCTCGAGGTGGCCGACGCGCTGCACGCCCGGCAGCCGGAGGCGGCCGCGCAGATGGGCGTGAGCTACCTCCGGGGGCGCCTTCTCGAGGAGCTGGACCGGCGTGACGCCGCCGCCGAGGCCTTCGGCGAAGCCCTCGGAGAGGCCCCACAGCTCGTGCCGTACGCCCGCTACCGGCTGGCGCTGGCCCAGGAGCGCATCGGACATCCAGAGGTCGCCGCGGGAGTGGTTGCCCCGGTGCTCGATCCGACCGTGCCCCGGAGCCTCCTCGAGCCGGCCACGGAGCTCTTCGCCCGGGTCATCGCCGAAGGTGGCGATTGCCGGATCCTCCGCGGTGTCCTCGGCCGGCGGCTCCCGCCGCCCCAGCACCGCCTGCTGCAGGTCGTGGAGGGCGAGTGCCTCCAGCGCTCCGGCGCCCAGGGCCGGGCCGCCGAGGTCCTGTGCGCGGTCCTCGACGACGGGCGGGAGGACGACGCCGCCCGCCGCGCCGCCGACCAGCTCGACGACATCGCGGCGCGTGAGCCCTCCATCCTCGACCGTCTGATCGCCGAGGGCTGTGACGCCGAGCTCCTCTCCGGGCTCACCTTTCACCAGCACCGCGAGTTCGACCGCTCGACCGCCTACCTCGAGCGTGCCGTGGCGCGTCGCAAGAGCCACCGCACGGTCGCCAGCGATGAGGAGTTCGAGGCGCGCTATGCCCTCGCCAGCGGGTACTTCTGGCGCCAGCGGTTCGCCCTCGCCGCGGCGCGTTTCGGCGACCTGGCGCTGCGTGCCCGCGACCTCGACGAGCGCACCAGGGTGATCTACCAGCAGGCTCGCAGCCAGGAGCTCGACGGCAACTGGGACGCCGCGGACGCCGGCTTCCGCCGCACCTTCCAGACCTTGCCCGACGGTGACTTCGCTGGCCCGGCCCTGCTCTCCGCCCTGCGCCTGGAGTGGCGCAGTGGCGAGGAGGTGCGCGCGCTGAACCTCCTGGGGCTCCTCTCCCGGCTCTCGGGAGCCGAGGAGTACGCGTCGCGCGGCGGGCTCTTCCTGGCCGTCTCGGACATCGTCCGGGGGCGCACCGACCGGGCGGAGACCTGGCTCCAGGCGGCGGTGCGCCACGACCCGGACAGCCGGCTCGAGGTCGAGTACTGGCGCGGCCGTCTCGCCGAGCTGAAGGGGGGCGAGGAGGGGGCTTCCGAGGCGGTCGGCCACTATCTCGCGGCCCTGATCGAGGATCCCTATCATCCGCTGTCCCGCGACGCCCTCCGGCGCCTCCGCGGTCCGGCTCTGCGCGCCGCCGCCGAGGCCGAGGGGAAGCGGCGAGCGGCCAGGGGCAAGCGCGACGACCTGTTCGCCGCCTGGCTGCTCCTGGGGGAAGACTCCGTGCCCGGGCGTGCGGCCCGGCGGGCCCTGGTCGCCCGCTACGCCGCCGACGCGGACACGGCACCGTTCTTCCACCTCTCGGAGGTGCCCGTGGCGAGCTGGCCGCTCTGGTCCGAGCGGCTCGACGAGGCGCAGGAGATGCTCCTGGCCCTGGGGCTGGTCGACGACGGCGCCGAGGTGGTCAGCGACCACTTTCCGGCGTCCGACGCCGATCTCGCCTACACCGGAAGCCTGCTCCTCTACCGCAGCCACCGAGTGCAGCAGTCGATGCTCCTGGCCACCGCCTTCTCCCGTCCGCTGACCCGGGAGGTCGAGGCCCCTCTCCAACCCCACGAGGTACGGACCCTGCTCTACCCCCTGGCCTGGGAGGAGACGATCGAGGCTCAATCGCGGCGTTTCGGCGTGGACCCCTCGTTGCTCGCCGCGGTGATCCGCGAGGAGAGCCACTTCGACTCCGGAGCGCTCTCCGCCGCCTCGGCGCGCGGCCTCACCCAGTTCGTCTTCCTGACGGCGCGGCGTCTGGCGGCCCAGGTCGGGCTGGGTGCCATCGGCCCGGCGGACCTCTACCATCCCAA
Organism: uncultured Thermoanaerobaculia bacterium; assembly: GCA_964539125.1. Classification (GTDB taxonomy): domain Bacteria; phylum Acidobacteriota; class Thermoanaerobaculia; order Multivoradales; family DATKCC01; genus CAVUBL01. Next base: position 4,738 of record CAZIIB010000181.1, read on the forward strand.
CGTTTCGGTCACCCTCGGCGCCGCCTACCTCGGGGAGCTGGAGCGGCGCTTTTCGGGCTCGGTCCACGAGGCGGTGGCGGCGTACAACGCCGGCCCCGCCCAGGCCCAGCTCTGGCAGACCTACTGCTTCAGCCACGAGCTGCCGGAGTACTACTCGAAGATCGGATTCTCCCAGACGCGCGCCTACGTCAGGCGGGTCCTCGCGAGCCGCGCGCAGTACGCCGAGCTGTACCCCGAGCTCGCCGCGCAGCCCTGAAGCGGCCGAGGCGGAGCGTCCTCAATGCACTTCCAGCACCACCGGCGGCAGGTGATCGTGCTCGCTGTCGAAGTAGTTCACGATGTCCGCCTCCCGCCGTAGCTCCTCGGTGCGCTGCTCGATGGCGTGGTTGAGGCGCTGCTCCTTGAGCAGGTTGCGGATGTCCTCGCGCACGTCCTCGATCGGCGGTACCGCCGCCCCGCGGGAGCGGACCTCGGGCACCAGGGTCTCGTCGTAGTACTTCCGGATGTCCTCCAGGCTCACGAACACCCGCGGGCCGAGGAACTCCTGAAAGTAGATCCAGACCGAGAGCTGGCGGGCGACGAGCTGCCGCAGGTCCTGGAGGTCGAGGCCGACCTCGGCCAGGCGGGCGCGGAAGTCCGCCTCATTCGGGAAACGGGAGCGGATGAGCTGGACCTGCTCCTCGATCTGGTCCACCGGGACCTGCTCGATGCCGAAGCGGCTGACCTCGTGGAGCCGGACCCGCTGGTCGATGAGCTGGTCGAGCACCCGCCGGTGGAAGTCCGAGTCGCTCTCACCCTCGTGACGCTCGGCGAAGCCCAGGAGGATCGACCGGTCGACGTCCGAGGAGAGGATCGGGTCCTCGTCGACCACCGCCATGATCCGGTCGCGCAGCACGAGGCCCGGCTCGGGCGTCGGCGCGTCGGCGCGGGGCGCGGCGGCCGCGGAGCCACCCAGGGCGCAGGCGCAGACGACGGCGAGGGCTGCGGTGCACCGGGCGCTCATGGAAGAAGATCGTAGCAGCACCCCGGCTGCTAACATTTGCCCTCGCCATGCCGGAGGATTCGGGGAAGGGGGACGGGGGCGATCCCCGAGAGCCGCGGGCCCCGTCGGACCCGCCGGCGAGGGCCGCCGGACGCCCTGGCAAGCTGGTCGTGGTCGCCACGCCGATCGGCAATCTGGACGACCTTTCGCCCCGGGCCCGCCGCGTCTTCGAGACCGCCGACCTGGTCGCCTGCGAGGACACGCGGCGCACCGGCCTCTTGCTCTCCGGCCTGGGAATCAAGCGGCCCCTGGTCTCCCTCCACGAGCACAACGAGCGCCGGCGCCTGCCGCGCCTGATCGAGGCGCTCGAGGCGGGGCGGACGGTGGCCTTGGCGAGCGACGCCGGAACCCCCCTGGTCTCCGACCCCGGCTACCTGCTGGTTCGGGAGGCGGCCGAGCACGGCGTCACCGTCGAGGCGGTCCCCGGGCCTTCGGCCCTGCTGGCCGCGCTCGTCGCCTCCGCGCTCCCCCCGCACCCCTTCACCTTTTGCGGCTTCCCGCCGCCGAAGCGAGGCAAGCGCCGGAGCTTCTACGGCCGCTTCGCCGAGCTGCCCCACACGCTGGTGCTTTTCGAGTCGCCGCACCGGGTGCTGGCGAGCCTCGCCGACGCCGTGGAGATTCTGGGCGCCGACCGCCCGGCGGCCCTGTGCCGCGAGCTCACCAAGCTGCACGAAGAGACCCTTCGCGGGACCCTGGGAGAGCTCCTCCGGGCGCTCGAGGAGCGTCCCGGCCTCAAGGGCGAGCTGGTCCTGGTGGTGGGCGGGGCGTAGCCCTACACCGAGAGTCGCCGGAGCGCGTCGACCTCGCGAGCCAGGACCTCGAGGAAGGCGTCGACCTGCTCCGCGGTGCTCCCCAGGCCGAAGCTCACCCGGATCGAGGCCAGGGCCTCCAGCGGATCGACGCCGATGGCGAGGAGCGTCTTGGACGGCTCGACCGTACCCGAGCTGCAGGCCGAGCCCGTGGAGACGCCGAATCCGGCGAGATCGAGGCGGATGTGAAGCGCCTCTCCCTCGATTCCGAGGAACGCGACGTGGGAGGTCTGCGGAAGCCGCGGCGCGCCGGCGGAGTGGACGACCGCGTCCGGAATCGCCCGCAACCCGTCCTCGAACCGGTCGCGCAACGCCGCGAGCTCGCCCACCCGCCCGGGAAGCGCTTCGGCCGCCGCCCGGGCCGCCGCTCCGAGGCCGACGATCGCCGGCACGTTCTCGGTGCCCGGCCGGAGCCTCCGCTCCTGGCCGCCGCCGGCCATCAGCGGGGAGAGCTCGGCGCCCCGGCGCGCCCAGAGGGCCGCCGCTCCCAACGGGCCGTTGAGCTTGTGGGCGCCGAGCACCAGGTAGTCGGCGCCCAGGCCGCCCACGTCGACCGGGATCTTGCCCACCGCCTGGACGGCGTCGGTGGCCAGGAGGAT
>CAZIIB010000182.1:0-7157 GCA_964539125.1 uncultured Thermoanaerobaculia bacterium
CCCGATGTGGACGTAGTTGTAGACCGTCGGCCCACAGGTGTACACCCTGGCCTGGCCTTCGTGGATCGGCCGGAACGGGACCAGCCGGCGCTCCATCGTGTCGTAGAAGTGGGGATGGGCCATGGGCTTGTGGCGCTAGAGGGTGACCTGGAGGTCGGCGCCCAGCCAGGCCGGCGCAGAGAGCTCGTCACCCGCGGCGTTGAACAGGTGGGCCGAGGAGAAGGAGAGGTTCCCGGTGCCGGCGCCGATGCCCGTGAAACGCAGCGTCAGCAGCTCGCCGGAGCCGCCCCGGCCCGCGACGTTGCCCAGGCGTGAGTAGCCCACCACGAGCTGGCCCGGCGAGGCCTGGACCACCTGGAGGCTCGTCTGGAGGCCGCCCGAGCTCAGGTAGGTGCCCTCCGACGAGCCGTCGAACCGGAGCAGACCGGCCGGGAAGGAGAGGTCGAAGGCCACGCCGTAGACGCCGGAGAGCTGATCGGCCTCGATCTGGACCTCGAGCACGGTGCCGGCCGTTCCCGGGCCCGGGAGCAGGCGAACCGCCGGTGCCGTGCCGCTGGCGGGGGTGAAGGTGATTCCGGGAGGAGGTGTCGTCGGCCCGCCTCCTCCCACCCCGCCTCCCCCGCCCCCGCCGCACGCGGCGAGGACCAGGGCGAGAGAGGAGGTGGCCAGGAGTCGGGCTGCGAGCCTCACGCGGGGACTCCCTCGCGGGACTCGGCCAGGCGCCGGAGCTGGCGTCTGACCCGTTCGCGGCGCAAGCCCCGGAGGTGATCGACGAACAGCACGCCGTCCAGATGGTCGATCTCGTGCAGGATCGCGCGTGCGAGCCAGTCCTCGGCGTCGAGCTCGAAGGAGCGCCCTTCGAGGTCGCTGGCCCGCAGGCGGATCCGCTGCGCCCGCTCCACCTTGTCACTGATCTCGGGGATCGAGAGGCATCCCTCCACGTCGGTCGCACGACCCGCCGCCTCCAGCACCTCCGGGTTCACCAGGACCACGAGCTGCTCCGGGTCCTTGCCGACCGACAGGTCGACCACCGCGAGGCGAGTCTCGATCCCCACCTGGGACGCCGCCAGGCCCACGCCCGGAGCGGCGTGCATGGTCTCCACCATGTCCGCGGCGAGGCCCCGCAGCGCGTCGTCGAAGCGCTCCACCTCGGGGCACTTCACGCGCAGGACGGGGTCGGGATAGATGCGGATGGGAAGCACGGCCATCGGGACTCCTCGGGTCAGGCTTTGAGGCGGCGGAGGTTGGTCAGGACCTCCTGGTCGTGGTGCTGCATGCGCAGAGCGTGCAGCAGTGCGCGGGGATCGGGATTGCCCAGGAGCGCCTTCTCGAGCCCTTCGCGGTCCAGCACCAGCGCCCGGCACGCCTCGATCACTCGGTAGTCGGCGGGCCAGCTCCCGCGCTCGAGCAGCACGCTCTCGCCGATGACGTCTCCGGGGCCGAAGTCGAGGACCTCGGTCTCGTTGTCCTTCACCATCGTGCGGGCGCCCACCACCCCTTTGAGGAGGAAGTAGAGGTGGGCATCGGTCGATCCGGCCTCGGCGAGGACGGTGCCCGCTTCGAGCGAGACCAGGTCCATCGCCGAGAAGAGCTGCTTGAGCTGCTCGGGCGTCAGGTTGCGGGCCAGGTCGGAGGGAGCCACGTGATGCCAGAGGCGCTCGACCTGGAGCGCGGCGGTCGCCCCGCTTGCCCGGCTCTCGCGCAGGCCCTCGAGCGCCAGCGCCCGGCTGCGCTCCGAGTCCTTGGCCAGACGGAGCTGCTCGAGGCGCTGGTCGAGGCCGCTGTCGAGGGGGAGGAAGCGCTTCGCTTTCAGCAGCAGCGCGATCCCCCGGTCGTAGAACCCGTCCTGTGCGTACTCCTCGGCCACGAACACGTACTCGTCGGCGGCCTTGTCGAACTCCTCGAGCCCCGCGTAGGCCTCGGCGAGCCGGAGATGGCCGTGGAGGTCCTCGACGTTCCCGCGCAGCCGCGCCTTGAGGCGGTCGACGGCCTCCTGGTAGCGCTCGAGGACGATCAGGTCCTCGATGGTCCGTGCCTCGTCGAGGTCCTGGGCGCGGTCACCACCGCCGAATAGCTTCTTGAAGACCAACGGATTGAGTCCCCCGGGATCTTCCCGCGTCGCCGTCAGGGTGAAGTGGACACTCCCCCCTGTCTCCGCGGGGGGAGATCGAAACCGCGCAGGGACACCGCCGACCTCCGCGGTGGACGTCGGCACGCTGCTACGGCCAAAGCCATTATAGTCGAGCGAAACCGGATCCACCGCGCCGGGGCGGCGCGCCCCGGGGTCCGAGCCGCCCGCACCGCGGGTGGCACGAGCCCGTCTCGCCTCCTGGCGCGGATCTTGCGCTGTCCTGATCGCGACCGGGCAAAGGATCGCTCGGCTCAGGAGCCAACGACCGTGACCGTATTCAGCGAGAACCGATCCACGACCTGGGGGGCCGAGACCATGACCACCCTGCGAACGTTCCGAATCCTCCGTCTCACCCGATTCGTCTCCCTGCTCTGCGTCGCCGCATGGCTCGCGGCGCCGGCGCTCGCGAGCGCGCCGCCCGAGCCCGGCTACGACGGCTACGGCTCGTCGTACGCCGCCGACTCCCTCGACCCGCAGTCCGGGGGCTACGAGGCCAGCTACTCGTACGTCCGGACCCTGGACGGCTCGGCCACCCTGATCCAGGGCGACACCGGTGAGCGCCAGCAGATCGAAGGCAAACAGCCGGTGCTCGCCGGCGACCGGATCTGGGTCGCCCCGTCGGGCCGGGTCGAAGTCGTGCTCTCGGACCGCAATCTGCTCCGGGTCGACGGCGGCTCGGAGGTCGTCTTCGACGCCCTCGCCGCGTCGCCCGATCGGGGTGATACCTCGACCGTGCTGCGCCTCGCCCAGGGCAACGTCCAGCTCGTCGTGGTCGACGACTTCCTGGGCCAGGAGCTGCCCAGGATCGACACCGGCAACGCCACCGTCTACCCCCGCGGCCCGGGCAGCTACCGGATCACCGCCGGTGGCGAGGACTGGACGGAGGTCGTGGCCCGGGATGGCTCCGCCGACGTCGTGACCCACGAGGGGTCGATCGTCGTCACCCGGGGCCAAGAGGCGGTGCTCGAGGGCGCCTACCCCACCCGCTCGGACGTTCGGTGGGCCTCGGCCGAGGACGCCCTCGAGCTCTGGGGCCGGCGTCTGGACCAGGAAGCCCGCTACGCCGAGAACCCCTACGTGGACGACTCGCTCCGCTACGAGGCGGCCTCGCTCGACCGCTACGGCTCCTGGGTGCAGGTCGAGGGCAGCTACGGCTGGCGCCCGCGGGTGGCCGTCGACTGGCGCCCCTACTGGGACGGCCGTTGGGACTTCAGCCCCCTCGGCCTCACCTGGGTCTCCTATGAGCCCTGGGGCTGGGTGCCCTACCACTACGGTTCGTGGGATTACGTCTCCAGCTACGGGTGGGTCTGGTTCCCGGGCCGCCGGTTCGGTCCGGCGTGGGTCTACTGGTACTGGACCGACGACTACGCCGGCTGGGTGCCCGTGGGCTATTACTCGCGCTACTACCGGCACTACCTCGGCGCCTCGTTCGGCTTCCGCTTCGGGATCTACGGCTGGGCCGGCGGCGGGTGGAACGACTACGACGACTGGCTGTTCTGCCCCCGCGGATATCTCGGCTACCGGCATCAGAACCGCTATGCCGAGCCCGGTCGCCGGTTCGGTCGCAGCGATCGGTACGCGGTGCCGCGCCGCGGTCTGGTCACCACCGACACGCGGGGTGTCACCCGCGCCGAGCTGCGCAAGCGCGACTCGATCGTCGACGTGCTCACCGCCCGGCGCCGGGACGGCAGCCGGCAGCTTCCCGACGTGACCTCCTTCGTGGCGCGCAAGCCGGACCTGCCGCAGGACGTGCGCCGCACGATCGTGATCGACCGGCGGGACGCCGCCGGTCGCGACCGGAAGGCGACGATCTCGGTCGACCGGGCGAGGCCCACGGGCACCGCGGCGAGCTCGCGTAGCGCCGTCGAGCGCACCGTGCCACGGTCTCCGGAAGCCGTCCGTCCGAACGCCGACGGCCCCCGCCGGATCGAGGCCGGGCGGTCCCAGGCCCCGGTCGCCCGGGACGATACGTGGCGCACCGAGGGTGTGCGGGGCAGAGCGCCGGCAACTCGCCCCGCCGCGCGCGGCGACCGTCCCGCGCCGGCGGCGCCGAGCCGAACCCCGAACCGCGACGAGGTCCGGCCCAGGGCGGTCCCTGACCGTCCCGCGCGGACCGACTCTCCATCCAGGAGCGCGCCGGCCCGGCCGCGCACCTCGCCCGACCGGCCGCCGGCGATCGACAGCGCCGCCGGGCCCGACGCCGGACGATCGTGGCGTGATCGCCGTCCGTTCGTCGACGGTTCAGCCTACCCCCGGGCGGGAGCAGGGCACACCGATCGCGGCGCGCAGGGCCCCGGCGAGCTCCGATCCATTCCCCGCCGGGTGATCGACGGAGTGCGCGCCAACGGCTACTCCCGCGTACCCGTCGGACCGACCCGGCGGCCGACGAGCGGGGCGGCGTCCGCGCCCTCGTCCAGCCGGCCGCGAATCGAGGCCGGCCGCGGGATCCCGTCGCGGAGCGCCCCGACGGTGCGCGGATCCAGCAGCCCGCCGCCGAGTCAGCGCTCGCGGTCCTCGGCCTCACCCGCGCCCCGCCGCTCGTCGCCGCCGCCGGCGTCGAGGGCCCGCAGCTCGTCGTCCCATGGCTCGTCCCGCTCGTCCGCTTCCCGCTCGCGCGGATCGTCGGGCGGCCGGAGCCGCGGCTCGTCGAGCCACTCCTCGAAGGGTCACGGGCGCCCGCCCGGAGCCTGATCCCAGCCGTCTCTTCCTCGCGGGCAGCCGTGCGCGGGGGGGGGCTCCTCCCCCCCGCGCGCCGCGCCGCGCGGCGGCCGGGCCGAGCGGCTACCGGATCGACGCGGTGCGGGGCGGCTCCAGTCGATAGAATCCCCCGGTGCGCCACGACCGGATCACCCTCTTCCTCTTCGTCGTCTACTGCGTGGAGATCGGCCTGTTCCTGATCTTTGCGCCGTGGACGGTCCTCTGGGACCGGACCCTCGGTCAGATCCCTTCCCACCTGCTGCGTCTCTTCGTCCTGCATCCGGCGGCGCGGGCGGCGGTGACCGGCTTCGGCCTGGTGCATCTGGTCTGGGGCGCCCACGACCTGACGCTTCTCTTCTCCCGGCGTAGCTCGTGAAGGCCCCGGCAGCTCGTGGCCAAGGTCCCCCACCTCCTCGCGATCACCGACCTGGCGAGCCTCGCCGGAGTGGAGGTCGAGGCCTGGCTCGGCGCGCTGGCCGCCGCCGGGGTCGGGGGCGTCCAGGTGCGCGCCAAGGATCTCGCCGACCGGGACCTGCTCGACCTCGTCCGGCGGACCCGCGCTTCCCTACCCCCCTCGACGGCGCTGCTGGTCAATGGTCGTCCCGACGTGGCGCTCGTGGCGGAGGCCGACGGCGTCCACCTGCCGGCCGACGGTCTGCCGGTCGCAGTGGCCCGCCGCCTGGCCGCGCGGCTCGGGCGCGAGCTCCTCGTGGGCCGCTCGACCCACCGGCCGGACGAGGTGGCGGCGGCCCGTGACGAGGGTGCCGATTACGTGACCTTCGGGCCGGTCTACCCGACGCCGAGCAAGGCGGCCTACGGCGAGCCGCCGGGACTCGCGGGACTCTCCCGAGCGGTGGCCCTCGGCCTGCCGGTCCTGGCCCTGGGCGGAGTCTCGGCGAGTCGCCTGGGGGAGGTGGCCGCGGCGGGCGCCGCCGGCGCCGCCGGCATCCGGATGTTTCTCGACCCGGGGCGGGCGGCCGAGGTGGTGGCCGCCGCGAGGGCCTCCTGGGGCGAGTGAGGGCCTGCGAGACGGCCCGGAAGCCCGATCCGGCTCCGGCCGCCGGCTGCCGGCCGTGGTACATTCTGGCGTCGGACGGTCGCCCTTCATGAGCCAGACTCCCCGCAAGCTCGATTACCTGTTTCTCTCCCTGGCGGTGCTCGTCCTCGACCAGTGGACGAAGTGGCTGGTGGAGGTCCACCTTCCCCACTCCACCTCGCTGCCGATCCTGTCGGGGTTCCTGAACCTCACCCACGTCCGGAACACGGGCGTGGCCTTCGGGCTGTTCGCCGCCCACGGCGCCCACGGAGCCACCTGGCTGCTGGTCGCCATGGGACTGGTCGCGCTGGCCGCGGTGATCTTCTACTTCCGCTTGGCCCCGGCGCGCAATCGCCTCCTGCTTTCCTCGCTGGCCCTGATCGTCGGCGGGGCGCTCGGCAACCTGATCGACCGCCTGGCGAGCGGCGCGGTGACCGACTTCATCGACGTCTACGTCGGCCACTACCACTGGCCCGCCTTCAACGTCGCCGACAGCGCGATCACCGTCGGCATCGGCCTCATGGTGCTCGACAGCTTCCGGGCCCACCGGCGCCCCGAGACGAGCGCCGAGCAGGCCGCCCCCTCCGAAGCTTGAGACGAGGTCCGATTCGGATCCGGGTACCTCCGGAGGCCGCCGGCGAGCGCCTCGACCGCCACCTGGCCGAGCGTCTCGGCGAGCCGCGCAATCAGATCCAGCGCTGGATCCGCGAAGGACGGGTACGGCTCGACGCCCGCCCGGCCAAGCCCTCGACGGCGCTCGCCGGCGGCGAGTGGCTGGAAGCGGACCCTCCCCCTCCGGAGCCGAGCGGCATCGAGCCGGAGGCGGGCGAGCTACGGGTCCTTCACGAGGACGCCTGGCTGGTGGTGGTGGACAAGCCGGCGGGCCTGACCGTTCACCCGGGTGCGGGACGCGCGAGCGGCACCCTGGTCCACCGCCTCGTCGCCCGGTATCCGGAGCTCGAGGGCGTGGGAGGTCCGGGGCGGCCGGGGATCGTTCATCGCCTGGACAAGGACACGAGCGGGGTGTTGGTCGTGGCCCGAAGCCGAGACGCCTACCGGGCGCTCCAGAAGGCGTTCTCCGGCCGGCGGGTCGAGAAGCGCTACCTGGCGATCGTCTACGGCGCGCCCGATCCGGCGAGGGGCGAGATCGCCGGGCCCATCGGGCGCCACCCGGAGCGGCGCAAGCAGATGACCGTCCGTCCCGACGGCCGGCCGGCGCTCACCCGCTTCCGGACGGTGGCCGCCGGAGCGGGAGTCGCCCTGCTCGAGATCGACCTGGCGACCGGCCGGACC
>CAZIIB010000183.1:0-7126 GCA_964539125.1 uncultured Thermoanaerobaculia bacterium
ACTGCGGCAAGACGACCACCTTCGGCTCGAGCATCAGCCACGCCCATAACGTCACAAAGCGCGAGTTCAAGCCCAACCTGCAGCGCGTACGGGCCCTGGTGGACGGCTCTGTCCAGCGGGTCCTGGTGTGCACGCGGTGCCTGCGCAGCGGCAAGGTCACCAAGGCGCCCGCCCGTAAGTACAGCCCAGAGCAGGCGTAGCCCCTCTCAGCGAGCTTCGCGGACCTCGCGCTCCGGCGTCGAGGCGGCCATCTGACGCGTCACCCGCAGGACGCCGGTCGTCTTGCGCAAGCCCTCCAGGATCTTCCCGAGGTGCTTGCGGTCCCGGACCTCGAGCTTCATCTCGATGAGCCCCTGGCCGCTGTCGGTGGTGCGGGCGCCGATCGAGGTGATGTTCGACTTGAACTCGGCCACCACCTGGGTGAGCCGCGCGAGCATGCCCTGGTGATCCTCGGTCTCGATGAAGATGGTGGCGGCGAAGACCTCGTCGACCTCCTTGGCCCAGCGCACCTCGATCTCGCGCTCCGGGTTGTACATCAGGTTCTTGACGTTCGGACAGTCCACGGAGTGGACCGAGACCCCGCGCCCGCGGGTGATGTAGCCCACGATCCGCTCCCCCGGCAACGGGCTGCAGCACTTGGCCATGTAGGCGAGCAGGTCGCCGTGGCCCTTGACCAGGATCGGGCCGTCGCCCCGGCCCGGCAGCAGTCGGGTCACCGCCTGGCGTAGATGACCCGGCTGCTCCGCCGGCTCCTCGAGGTTCGCGCTCGCGGCCAGCCGCTGGATCACCTGGCGCGGCTGGAGCTTGCCGAACCCGATCCGCGAGAGCATCTCGTCGGCATTGGCCAGTCCCTCGTCCTTCAGGTACGGCGGCAGCTCCGCGCTCTCGAAGACCTTCTTCTGGCTGATCCGGTACTTCTTGAGCTCCTTTTCGAGCAAGCGGCGGCCGATCTCCACCGCGCGGCGCTTCTGCTGGGTGTTGAGCCAGTGCCGGACCTTGCTCTTCGCCCGCGTGGTGACCACGAAGTTCAGCCAGTCGCGGCTCGGATGTCGGTTGGGGTTGGTCAGCACCTCGACGATGTCGCCGTTGTGCAACCGGGTCCTCAGGGGCACCAGCTTGCCGTTGACCCGCGCCCCCGAGCAGCGGTGGCCGAGCTCGGTGTGAATCTTGTAGGCGAAGTCGATGGGGGTGACGCCGCGCGGGAAGGAGAGGACCTCGCCCTTCGGGGTGAAGACGTAGACCTCCTCCGGATAGAGGTCGATCTTCAGGCTGGTCAGGAAGGTGCGCGGGTCCTGGACCTCCTTCTGCCACTCCAGGAGCTGGCGCAGCCAGAGGATGTTCGGGTCGCTCTCCTTCGGGTCTTCCGAGCCCTCCTTGTAGTGCCAGTGGGCGGCGATCCCCTCCTCGGCCACCAGGTCCATCTCCCGGGTGCGGATCTGCACCTCGAAGGGCTGGCCCCGGTCTCCGACCACCGTCGTGTGGAGCGACTGGTAGAGGTTGGGCTTGGGCATGGCGATGTAGTCCTTGAACCGGCCCGGGATCGGGCGCCAGCTCTGGTGGACCACACCGAGGGCGGCGTAGGTGTCCTTCAAGTCGCCGGTGACGATGCGGAACGCCAGGTAGTCGTAGAGCTGGGAGATGTCGATCCCCTGGCGCCTGAGCTTCTGGTAGATCGAGTAGTAGCGCTTGACCCGGTAGCTGATCTCCGCCTCGACCGACGCCTCCTCGAGCGCCTCGGCCAACCGGCCGCGGATCCGTTCCACGGCGTCCTTGCCGACCTTCATCTTCTCTGCGATCTTCGAGTGGAGCTCGGCGTACTGATGCGGGTAGAGGTAGTAGAGCGCCAGGTCCTCGAGATCGCCCTTGACCCGCGCCATCCCGAGCCGGTGGGCGATCGGCGCGTAGATCTCCAGCGTCTCGCGCGAGATCCGGCGCCGCGCCTCGGGGGGCAGGTGCTCGAGGGTCTGCATGTTGTGCAGCCGGTCCGCGAGCTTGACCAGGATCACCCGGATGTCCTTGGCCGAGGCCAGGATCATCTTGCGGAAGGTCTCGGCCTGGGCGTCGTCCCGGCGCACGTACTCGTGCCGCGCCAGCTTGGTGACGCCGTCGACCAGCTCGGCGATCTCGGAGCCGAAGCGCTCCTCGAGGGTCTCCCGGGTGGTCAGCGTGTCTTCGAGGACGTCGTGGAGCAACCCGACGGCGACGCAGACCTGGTCGAACTTCAGGTCGGCGAGAAGGTAGGCGACCGACAGGGGGTGGGTCAGGTACGGCTCGCCCGAGCGCCGCATCTGGTCCTTGTGCATCTGGGCGGAGAAGACGTAGACCTCGCGCAGGAAGTCGTCGTCATGGCTCCGCCCGTTGGCGTCGAGGTGGAGCAGGATGTCGTCAAAGCGAACGACCCCGGGGGAAGGGACGGGGGGGCTGGGTAGCTTCTCACGTGCGGGGGCCATCATCCGACGGGCCAGCTCGAAAGAGCGGACGGGCCCGTTGACGGAGTATAAGACAGGAACCGGCCGGAGCATTCCCTCCCCGGCGCCCCTTACGCGGCCTTGCTCTTCTTCTCGCGCCGCGCCTTCGCCTGGCTGCCGAACAGCTCCTCCCAGAGCAGCGCGAAGGGGCTCGCCACGTAGACCGAGGAGTAGGTGCCGACGACGATGCCGATGGTCAGCACGAACGAGAAGCCGCGCAGCACGTCGCCGCCCAGCCAGAGGATGGCCCCCACCGCGACCAGGGTGGTGCCCGAGGTGAGAATGGTCCGGGTCAGCGTCTGGTTGATGCTGTCGTTCAAGATCTCGATCAGCGGCTGGCGGCGCGACTTGCGCATGTTCTCGCGCACGCGGTCGAAGATCACCACGGTGTCGTTGACCGAGTAACCGACCAGGGTGAGGAACGCCGCGACCGTCGTCAGGTTGAACTCGAAGTTGAAGATGGCGTAGAGCCCGAGGACCACCATCACGTCGTGGAACACGGCGACCAGGGCGCCCATGCCGAAGCGCAGCTCGAAGCGGAACCAGATGTAGAGCAGCATGCCGACGAGCGAGAGCACCACCGCCAGGATGCCCTTCTTGCGCAGCTCGGACCCGATCTGGGGGCCGACGTTCTCGGCGCCCACCAGCGAGTACTTGCCCAGGGTCGCGTTCTTCTTCAGGACGTCGACGATCGCCGGCGTCACCCCTTCGGCCTTGGACACCTGGTCCCAGGAGGAGAAGATCCCCACGCTCTGACGGTGGTCGAGGACCTTCTCCGCAATGCCCTCGTAATAGCTCTTGGCCGTCGCGCCGCCCTCGGAGGCGACCCCCGCCGGATCGTTCTGCAAGAGGAGCTCGGCGACCGCCGCGCTCCCGGCGCGGTTCAGGTCCATCTTGCCGCTGCCCGCGTTGAGCCTCTGGTCGAGGGCGGCGGTCACCTGGTTCTGCTGCCCCTCCTCGCTGTTCTTGGCGACCGGCGTCTTGACGATCACCTCGTTGGCGTCCCTCTCGCCGAAGCGCTGGATCTGGATGTCGCGCAGCCCTTCCTGCTCCAACATCTTGCGGATCTCATCGACCTGCGGCGGCTACTGGAATCGCAGCGTGAGCTGGGTGCCGCCGACGAAGTCGATGCCCATGTTGAGCTTGCCGTGGACGAACACGGCGAGCGCACCGGTGATCACGAGGATCGCCGAGACCACGACGAAGAACGTCCGGTACTTCATGAAGTCGATCTTGGTATCGCGTAGAAACTCCATCGCCTGCTCCTTGACTTGCCGATCCCGCTCAGATGGAGAGCTTCTCCACCCGGCCGCGGCGCGAGGTGACCAGGTCGAACAGCCAGCGGCTGACGAAGAGGGCCGTGAAGATCGAGGACATGATGCCCACCGACAGGGTCACCGCGAACCCCCGGATCGGCCCGGTGCCGAACTGGAACAGGAACAGGGCGGCGATCAGGGTGGTGATGTTGGCGTCGAAGATCGACGAGCGCGCCTTTTCGAAGCCGTTGATGATGGCGGACTTGACCGTCCGGCCCCGGTGCAGCTCCTCGCGGATGCGTTCGAACACCAGGACGTTGGCGTCGACGGCCATGCCGATGGTCAGGATGATGCCGGCGATGCCGGGCAGCGTCAGCGTGGCGTGGAAGTAGGCCAGGGAGCCGAAGACCAGGACGACGTTCAGGAGCAGGGCGACGACCGCGTTGATCCCGCTGCCCTTGTAGACCACCAGCATGATGAGCACCACCAGGGCGCTGCCGATCAGACCGGCCCGCAGGCCCTCGCGGATCGAGTCCTGGCCGAGCGACGGCCCGACCGTGCGCTCCTCGAGCTGCTCCATGCCCGCCGGCAGGGCGCCGGAGCGCAGGGTGGTCACCAGGTCCTGGACCTGCTGCTGGGTGAACTGCCCCTCGATCATGCCGCGGTCGTCGATCCGGCTGTTGATCTTCGGCGCGGAGACCACCTTGCCGTCGAGGATGATCGCCAGGCCCCGGCCCACGTTGTCGCCCGTCGCCTTGCCGAACTTCTGGGCGCCCTCGGGGCTGAGGTTGAAGTTGACCACCGGCTGCTGGAACTCACCCCGGCCGGCGTGGGCGTTCTTGAGGTCGCGGCCGGTGATGACGCTCGAGGCGTTGACCGCGTAGTAGCGGTGCCCGACGAGCTGGTGGGTGTCGGGGTCGCGCACGTCTTCCTGCATGATCACCACGTTGTCGGGGAGCTTGCCGCCGTAGTGCGAGAGGATCTCCTCCCGGCTCGAGGCCGAGCCGCCGCCGTCCGGATAGTCCACCAGCCGGAACTCGAGGAACGCCGTCTTCTTGATCAGGTCCTTGACGCGCTCGGGATCGTCGACGCCCGGGAGCTGGATGATGAGGCGCTCCTTGTCCTGCTGCTCCTCGATCACCGGCTCGGTGACCCCGAAGGCGTCGATCCGGTTGCGGATGGTCTGGTGCGCCTGCTGCACCGCCAGGCGCCGGGTCTCCGCCTCGTACTTGTCCTTCATCGTGAACACGAGGCCGCCACTCTCCCGGCTGTAGGTCCAGGAGCCCCGCAGGTACTTGTCGTAGACGTCGGCGACGGTGTCGGCCTTGTCCGCGGGCACGCCGGTGAGCTCGAAGGACGTCTCGCTCGTGCGCTTCGCGGCGACGCTGGAGATTCCCTCGTCCTTGAGCAGGCGCACGGCCGAGTCCATGCTCGACTCGGTCTCCGCGCGCACGGCGTCGTCGGTCTTCACCTTGAGCACGAGGTGCATGCCACCCCGCAGGTCGAGCCCGAGCTTGAGCTTCTTGTTCAACGGGTAGGCCGAAGCGACGAGGACGCCCACGACGACCAGGATCAGCAGGCCACGCCAGAGCAGACTGCGATTCATCGGTTACTTCCCTCCTGCGGTCTCGGTCTCTCCCTGGAGCCCGGCGATGGCCGACTTCGAGACCCGGACCTTCGTGTTGTCGGCGATCTTCAAGAACACGACGGCCCCCTCCATGCCCGCGACCTCGCCGTGGAGACCGCCGTTGGTGACCACGCGGTCGCCCTTCTTGAGCTCGTCGAGCATGTGCTGGTGGGCCTTTTGCCGCTTCCGGGCCGGCGCGATGAGCAGCAGCCAGAAAACGATGAAGATCAGCACGAAGGGGGCGATCTGGGCGAGCACCTGGAACATCGTCCCCTGGGCCTGCTGCAAGAGGGCCGGGAAGGTCTGGATCATCGGGGTCATCGGTTCCCTTTCTGGAGCTCGATCGGTCGTCGGGTGGCGCGCTACGCGCCCGCCGCGCAGGCTCCCGGCACTGGTTCCTCAAGGGGTTGGGGTTCGCGAGCTTCCCGCCGACGGGCTGACGGCCGGATCTGCGGGCCGGGCGGTCTGCGACCGCCCTGGCGAGGCCAGTTCGCCGGACGCGGTAGCTTGGCGAATGTCGGCCATAAAGTCAAGGTAAAAGCTCAGGTTGTGGACCGTCGCGAGGACCATTCCGGTCACCTCGCCGGAGCGCACGAGGTGCGCCAGCAGCGCCCGGCTCACCCGCCGGCAGGTGGGGCAGGAACAGTCCGGGTCCGGCGGCCGCGGGTCGTCGCGGTAGCGGGCGTTCTTGAGCCGGACCACCCCCGAGCGGGTGAACAGCTCGCCGTGGCGGGCGTTGCGGGCCGGCAGCACACAGTCGAACAGGTCGATTCCCGCGGCGACCGCGTGCCCGATGTCCTCGGGGCGCCCGACGCCCATCAGATACCGGGGCTTGCCGGTGGGCAGCCGTGCGGCGGTGTGCTCCACGGTCCGGCGCCGAATCTCCTCGGGCTCGCCCACGCTCACTCCGCCGATGGCGTAGCCGTCGAAGTCGAGGGCCGAGAGCTCGGCTGCGGCGCGCTCCCGAACCGTCGGGAAGGCACCACCCTGGACGATGCCGAAGAGCCCACCGGGCCCCGGAGAGGCGGCCCAGGCCTCCCGCGCCTTGCGCGCCCAGGCCAGGGTCCGCTCCGCGGCCCGAGACGCCTCCTCCTCGCCGATCGGCCAGGGCGGGCACTCGTCGAGGACCATGGCGACGTCCACCCCGAGGCGGCGCTGCATGTCGACCACCGACTCGGGCGTGAAGCGGACCGCGGCCCCGTCGAGGTGGCTGCGGAAGGTCACCCCGCCGTCGTCGATCACCCGGCGCTCGGCCAGGCTGAACACCTGGTATCCCCCGCTGTCGGTGAGGATCGGCCGCCCCCAGGCCGTGAAGGCGTGGAGCCCGCCAAGGCGCTCGATGGTCTCGATCCCGGGCCGCAGGGCGAGATGGTAGAGGTTGGCCAGGAGGATCTGGGCGCCCAGCCCCTCGAGCTCGCCCGGCGCGATTCCCTTCACCGCACCGAGAGTGGCGACCGGCATGAAGGCCGGCGTCTCGATCGTCCCGTGCGGGGTCGAGAGGACACCGCGGCGGGCGGCGCCGTCCGTGGCGGTGACCTGGAAGCCGATCACTCGAAGGCCGAGCCGGTTACTCGGACGGGTGATCCGCCGAGAGGGTCCGGCGCTCGACCCGGTCGGGCAGGTCGAGACGGAAGCGGTCCGGCGGGAGGGTCGCGTTCACCTTGAGGTCGGAGAACCGGTACTCCGTCACGTCGCCGCCCGGCTCCACGTAGCGCAGCCGCACCGGCACGAAACGAGTCCGGTCGATCCACACGTCGATCTGGTCGATGTGCTTG
>CAZIIB010000184.1:0-7107 GCA_964539125.1 uncultured Thermoanaerobaculia bacterium
GGGCGAGTACGGCCTCGAGGGGCTGTTCGTGGGCGTGCCGGTCAAGCTCGGCCGCTCCGGGGTGGAGGAGATCATCGAGCTCGACCTCACGGACGACGAGATGGCGGCCCTCCACAAGTCGGCCGACGCGGTGCGCGAGGTCGTCGGCCTGCTGTAAGGGTCGATCGGATCGCCCCCTTCACCTTCGACCCCTCTCCCTCCCTCGGGCACCGCGCCCGAAGGGCGTGGTCGGGAGAGGGGCGCCCGCTCCCGGTCTCGGGCCCGGGAACTCCGGCGGTCGCGGTGCGTAGTAAGGTTCGGGAGCTCTGGCGGTCCCTTCCGCCGGGCTCCCGAGCCTCATGCGTGATCTCAAGCGCATCCTCCCCTGGGTTCTCGCCGCCGTCGCGGGCGGGTTCCTCTGCGCCTGGGCGTTTCCCCGGGCCTTCCCCTTCTTCCCGGCCCGCTGGAGCGTGTCGGCTGGCCAGGCGAAGGCGATCGCCCTCGAGCGCCTGCGTGACCTGCCCGACGGCGCGGAACCGGTAGCCGACCCCTACGTGGTCACCGAGCTCGATACCGAGACCTATCTCCTCGAGCGCCGTCTCGAGCTCGCCTCAGAAGAAGACGTCCCCGTCGAGCGCCTGCGCGGCAGCGAGCTCGCCCGCCGGCTCTTCGAGTGGCGGGTCAGCGTCTACGCTCCCGGCGCGTACCCGGGAGAGTGGGCCTACCGCGCCCGGGTGGCGGTGAACGGTGAGGTGACGTCGCTGCTTCGCCGGGTCGACCCGGAGGTGGCGATCGCCCCGATCTCTTCGGAGAAGGCGGTCCAGCGGGCCGACGCCTTCCTCACCGCCGATGGCATCGACCTCGCCCGCTACCGACGCCCGCAGGTGCGCAGCCAGCAGCTCCGCTCCCGCACCGACCTCATCCTGCGCTACCGCTCGAAAGAGGCGGCCCTGGGGGATCGCCTCCCCTACGGGGTCGAGGTCCACTTCGCCGGCGACCGGCTGGTCGGCTACGACGCCTGGCACGAGGACCCGGACGAGCGGGCCATCCAGCAGAGCCTCCAGCTCGCCGGGATCTGGAGCCAGCTCCGCTTTCTGAGCGGCTTCCTGATCGTGCCCCTCGTGGCGATCCTCTTCCTGCGCCGCTACCACGCCGGCGAGGTGGGCGTGCGCCGCTCCCTGAAGATCTTCCTCACGGTGCTGGCGGCGGGCGCGCTCGATCTCGTGCTGGTGGCGCCGGCCCTCACCGAGGGCCAGAACTGGGGGGTCCTCACCCGGCACCAGATCACCTGGCAGTGGAGCTTCCAGTTCCTGATCCTCTTCTTCGTGCCGATCGCTCTCGTGGCGTTCCTGTCGTGGGCGGTGGGGGAGTCGCTCTGCCGCGAGCGCTGGAGCCACAAGCTGGCCGCCTTCGACTCGGCTTTCCAGGGGTCCTGGGCCAACGCCACGGTGGCGCGCTCGGCGGCGCGGGGGGTGAGCGCGGGGATCGCGCTCCTCGGCGTCCTGCTCGCGGCCTCCGTGGTGCTCCGGCCGGCGGGGGTCTGGGCCCGGCTCTTCGGCACCCTGAGCGCCTTCTGGGCGAACGGCCCGCTGCCCGGCCTCTCCCTGGTGGCCCTGGCGCTGGTCTTCGCCTTTTACAAGGAGCTCTTCGGGCGCCTCTTCCTGGTGCCGGCGCTCGCCCGCCTCATGGGGCCCTGGATCGGGGGCGCCGCGGTCACCCTGGTGACCGGCCTCTTCCTGTTCCAGGCGTTCACCGTCATGCCCCTGCGCTGGGCGGTGGTCTTCTTCCTCCTCCAGGCGGGGTTCCTGGTCGTCCTGTTCTTCGCCTACGACCTGATGACCGTGTTGCTCGCGGCCTTCACCCTGGAGATCGGGGCCGGCGCCCTGGCTCTCATCTACACCGCCAACCCCTCCTACCAGGCCCAGGGCTGGCTCGCCTTCGCGGTGGCGGCGCTGCCCATGGCGCTCTCGATCCGGGCCCTCGGCAGCGGCCGGGAGTTCGTCTACCGCTGGGACGACGTGCCGCCCCACGTGCGCCGGATCGCCGAGCGCGAGCGCCAGCGCGTGGAGCTCGAGACCGCCCGGCGCATCCAGAGCTCGATCTTGCCCGTGCTGCCACCCCGGCTGGCGGGGGTCGACCTGGCCCATGCCTACCTTCCGGCCTCGGAGGTGGGCGGCGACTTCTACGACGTCCTGGCCCTCGACGACGGCCGGCTGGTGCTGGCGGTGGGCGACGTGGCGGGCCACGGCGTCTCGAGCGGGCTGGTGATGTCGGCGGTCAAGTCCGCCCTGGCGGTCCAGGTGACCTTCGATCCGGAGGTCGAGGCGGTCTTCGCCACCTTGAACCGGATGGTCTTCCAGAGCGCCCGGCGTCGGCTGATCGCGACCCTCTGCTACGCCCTGCTCGATCCGGTGCGGCGCGAGATGGTGTTCGCCAGCGCCGGCCACCTCTACCCCTACCTGCTCGGGAGTGACGGCCGAGTGCGGGCGTTGGCCTCGACCGCCTACCCCCTGGGAGTGCGCGAGCACCTGGAGATCGCGGTCACCAAGGAGCGGCTGGCGTCCGGCGACACCGTGGTGCTCCTCTCGGACGGCGTGGTCGAGGCGCGCCCCGAGGGCTCGACCGAGCTCTACGGGTTCGAGCGGCTGGAGGAGAGCCTCCGACGCCTCGCCGGGGAGTCGGTCGAGCAGATCCGGGAAGGCGTCCTCGCCGACCTCTCCCGCTTCGTCGGCCCCGCGCCGCGCGAGGACGACCAGACCCTCCTGGTGCTGCGCATTCCGTAGCCCGTTCCGGCCCGACGCTGCAGGCGACACCCTGCGGCGACACCCCGCTTCCGTCGGACACCTCCCGACAGGGACCCGGGCGGGCAGGGGAACGACGCCCCGGGCGAGCGCAACTGGTTGAAGATAGGCCGACTTCGTCGCATTCGACCGCCGCCGGCACCGTTCTTGCTCTTTCGCAAACCCGACCGGCTTCCAGGGCCGGGCCGAGGCGCCTTCCGCGTCGCGCCCCGGCCGCTGGTAGCCAGGGGGTTACAGCCCCTTCGGATCGGGAGGGGGTCGGCCTGAGGGTCGGCCCCCCTTTTTTCCCGTCCACGGCCGACGCTCCGGGCGGGTGTCCGACACCGAGGGCCGGGGTGTCCGACACCCCTCCGACACGGCATGTGTTGACATCCAACCGCGGAAATGTGGTGCAAGTCACTGAGAGGGGACGAGTTTTCGGGTTACACGCCCGGCCAGAGCGTCGAGGGCGTCTTCTCTTCGGCTTCGGCCGTCAACCCGGCGCTGGTGAGCGGCAACAGAGACAACATGCCGGTCCTGGCGGCTGCACTCGATGCCGGGAACAACCTGGGTTGTCCGCTCAACTAGGCAGGCTACCCCGGTCGGGGCGGATCTCCGCTCCGGCCGTTGGCTAGCAGGGGGCTGAGAAGTCCCCTTCGGATCGGGAAGGGGTCGGCCGGCGAAGGTCGTCGGTCGGCCCCCTTTTTTGATCACCCCCCTCACCCTCGATCCCTCTCCCACCCTCGGAGGTGGGCGAGGGACGCCCCCACCCGGAAGACATGAGCGGGCGGGTCGTTCTCGGGCCCGCTGCTAGACTCCTCGGCCAATGGAGCAGCGAGCCGAGGAGTCCGGCGCGCAAACGGCCGGAGGGGGCGGGCGCCTCGTCGAGCGCCGGCGGGGATCCCGTCTCCGCGTCCCCTCCCTCACCATCCTCTGGCACCCGCGCCTCGAGCGCATCGGCGACCGGCTGCGCCTCGACCTCCTGCTCCGGGGCGAAGAGGTCACGCTCTCCCGCTCGGCGCCCTCCTTCGGCGTCCCGGGCGGCTCCGGCCCCTCCCGTCCCCTCGGCCACGAGCGCTTGAACCGCTTCGGCCTGGGAATCTCGGCGGGCACCTCGCTGGGCGCGGCCCACCTGGCGCCGGCCGGCCGCGGGCTGATCGTCGACGGCGTTCCGGTCGACGGCGGACGAGAGCTCGGCGCCGAAGAGCTCGAGCGCGGCGTGGTGCTCGAGATCGCCGACGCCGTGGTGCTCCTCCTCCACACCCTGCCCGGGACCGAGCACTGGGAGCCGGCGGACTTCGGGCTGGTGGGGGAGAGCGAGGCGCTGGTCGAGGTGCGGCGCGAGATCCGGCGGGTCGCGGACCTCGAGGTGCCGGTGTTGCTCTGCGGCGAGACCGGCACCGGCAAGGAGCTGATGGCGCAGGCGATCCACCGCGCGAGCCGGCGCCGCGGGCAGCCCTACCTGTCGGTCAACCTGGGGGCGATCCCGCCGTCGCTCGCGGCCTCGGAGCTCTTCGGCGCCTCCAAGGGGGCCTTCACCGGCTCGGTGCGGACCCAGAAGGGCTACTTCGCCCGGGCCCACCGGGGGACCCTGTTTCTCGACGAGGTCGCCGAGGCCCCGGCCGAGATCCAGGTGATGCTGCTGCGGGCCCTCGAGAGCGGCGAGATCCAGCCCCTGGGCATGCAGGAGAACCAGGAGGTGGACGTGCGGTTGATCGCCGCCAGCGACGTGGACCTCGAGACGGCGACCGAGGAGGGGAGCTTCCGGGCAGCCCTGCTCCATCGGCTGGCCGGGTACGAGATCGACGTGCCGCCCTTGCGCGAGCGCCGGGACGACTTCGGCCGCCTGTTCGTCCACTTCCTCTCCGAGGAGCTCGAGCGGGTGAAGGAGCGGCATCGCCTGGAGGGCGAGTCGGCGGCCCGCTGGCTCCCCACCTCGGTGGTGGCTCGCCTGGCCCGGCACGAGTGGCCGGGCAACGTGCGCCAGCTCCGCAACGTCGTGCGCCAGCTCGTGATCGGGAGCCGTGGAGCGAAGGCGGTGCGGATCGGTCCCCAGGTCGAGCGCCTCCTGCAAGAAGCCGTCGGCTCCGCGGCCCGAGAGGCGAGTCCCGAAGCCTCTCCGGGCCCCGCGCAGCCGGCCCGGCGAGAGTACCGGGACCCCTCCGAGGTCGCTGACGACGAGCTGGTCGCGGCGCTGCGCGCCAACCGCTGGTCGATCAAGCCGACAGCGCGCCAGCTCGGCGTCTCCCGCACCTCCCTCTACGCCCTGATCGAGCACTCGACGGCGGTGCGCAAGGCGCGAGACCTGGCGCGCCCGGAGATCGTCCGCTGCCGGGACGAGTGCGGCGGCGACCTGGAGGAGATGAGCGCCCGCCTGAAGGTCTCGGCGCCGGGGCTGCGCCAGCGGATGAAGGAGCTCGAGATCGAGTGAAGCGGGCGGAAACCGGCCCGGCCTACGAATTCACATCCGCGGCCTTGGCTCCCGACGACGAGACCGGTCGCCCCCAGCCCGCCTCGATCCAGGTCATCCGGTTGCGGCCCTGGCGCTTGGACTCGTAGAGGCCCTGGTCGGCCCGGGCGAAGAGCTCGGCCACCGGCTCTCCCGGGCGGTGGAAGGCGCCTCCGAGGCTCACCGACACCTGGATCTTCCGGCCGAAGCCGCGCAGGTCGAGGGGCTTCTCGCCGACCCGGCGCCGAATCTCGTCGGCCCGGGCCTTGGCCAGCTCGCGGCTCACCCGGGGGAAGACCACCGCGAACTCGTCGCCGCCGATCCGGCAGGGCAGGTCCATGGCCCGGACGTTGGCCCGGATGATGCCGGCGACCGCGCGCAGCACCGCGTCGCCGCACGGGTGGCCGTGGGAGTCGTTGATCCGCTTGAAGTCGTCGAGATCGATCAGCAGCACCGCCAGGCGTTCGCCCGCCGACATCGGCTTGCGGGCCAGGGTCTCGAGCTCCAGGTTCATCGAGCGGCGGTTGAGCAGGCCGGTGAGCTCGTCGGTGCGCGCCAGGGTCTCCTGGTGGTCCCGCTCCGCCCGCGTGCGCTGCAGGTGATCGAGGGTCCGCTCGAGCTCCTGGTTCTTCTTCTGGAGTCCCGAGGTCAAGTGCTGCTCCGAGGTCAGCAGGTAGCTCGAGATCCACTTGAGCAGCGAGACGAGCAGCCGGGGCTTGGTCTCGAGCAGGGCGTCGAAGGCCTGCTGGTCGAAGACCTGGAGCTCGGCGTCGTCGAGGCCGACCGCGGTGGCGGTGCGCACGTGGTCTGGGGAGACGAGGGCGAGCTCGCCCAGGAAATCGCCGCTCCTGAGGACCTTGGGCGAGATGTCGGTGGGGAAGATGAGCTGGACCCGGCCGGAGAGAACCACGTACATGGTGTCGCCCGGGTCACCGCGGCGGAACAGCACGTCGCCCCGGCGCAGCCGCATGGGCTTGCCGATGGTATAGATCTCCGCCACCTCGCTCGGAGTGAACGAGCGGAGCAGGGGACTGGCTGCAAAGGCTTCGAAGCTGCTCATGAGCCGGTTCGGAGACCAGGGAATCATACCACCCTCCTTCCCCCGGTGGTCCGGACCCGCCGAAGCCCCGGGGAGAGGGTGTGCCTCCTCCTCGGACCCTGATACACTCGAGCTGCCCGGAACTCGCGGGCGCATCTCGCCTGCCCGCTCCACCCCGCATGCCATCTGGCGGGGGTGCTCTACTGCTAATCCAGGGAGGCACGTCTTGAAGATCCACGAGTATCAAGCGAAGGAGATCCTGCGCCGATACGGGGTGGAGACCCCGCGCGGCGAGGTGACCGACGAGCCGGCGGCGGCTCGCCGTATCTGTGACGAGCTGGGCGGCCGATGTGTGGTCAAGGCCCAGATCCACGCCGGAGGGCGGGGCAAGGGCGGCGGCGTCAAGCTGGCCGGCTCGCCCGCCGAGGCCGAGGAGCTCGCCGGCCAGATCCTGGGCATGCAGCTCGTCACCCACCAGACCGGCCCGGAGGGCCAGAAGGTCCGCAAGGTCTACGTCGAAGAGGCTTCGGAGATCGTCCGCGAGCTCTACCTCTCGGTCACCCTGGACCGCGGCCGCGGCATGCCGCTGGTCATGGCCTCGACCGAAGGGGGCATGGACATCGAGACGGTCGCCGCGAAGACGCCGGAGAAGATCCTCAAGGAGTGGGTCCACCCCCATCTGGGGATCCTCTCCTTCCAGACCCGGCGACTGGTCGCGGGGCTCGGGCTCGAGGGCAACGCCGGCAAGGCGGGGGCCAAGCTCGTCGCCGCGCTGGTCCGGTGCTACCTGGACACCGACGCCTCGCTGGTCGAGATCAACCCCCTGGTGGTCTCCGGCGACAGCCGGGTGATGGCCCTCG
>CAZIIB010000185.1:0-7060 GCA_964539125.1 uncultured Thermoanaerobaculia bacterium
CTTCGGCGAGCGCGAGCGGATGGCCGCGGTGGCCAGCTCGTCGGCGCGCTCGTTGTGGCGATGGCCGGCGTGGCCCTTGACCCAGTGCCAGCTCACCCGGCGCTCGGCCACCACGTCGGCGAGGCGCCGCCAGAGGTCCTCGTTCTGGAGCTTGCCGGTGCGCCGGCGCCAGCCGCGGGCGACCCAGCTCGGCAGCCACTCGGTGATCCCCTTCTTCAGGTAGATGTAGTCGGTGTGGAGGGCGACCCGGGCGTCGGGCGGCAGCTCTTCGAGGGCCCGGATGGCGGCGGTCAGCTCCATCCGGTTGTTGGTGGCGCGCGCCTCGCCGCCGGAGAGCTCGCGGGTCTCGCCGGAGCTCCGCTCGATCAGGACCGCGCCCCACCCACCGGGGCCGGGGTTGGGGTCGGCGCCGCCGTCGGTGTAGACCTCGTAGGTCGGTTCGGCGTAGGTTCGGCTCACGGGTCGGTGTCTCTCGGGCGGTGCGACCGCCGGCCGCCGCGGCGGAGCCTCCGCCGGGGCGCGCGGGTCGGGGTATTGTACCCGCAGGCAAGACGGGCGGCAGGCGAGGAGTTTGACCCCCGGGGGTTGCTCCTGTAGCCTTCCACCAAGCGACCTAGAACTCGTTCGTGGGCGCCGCCGCCGACCCTACGAGACCGTTTCATGACGTCGAGAGCCCCCCAGAAGGTCGAGCTCCTCGGGCGCCGACTGAGGAAGCTCCGCAAGGAGCGCAAGCTCAGCCCCGCCGAGCTCGCCGCCCGCACCGGGATCGACGTGCAGGATCTCGCCCGCATCGAGCGGGGCGAGTCCCGCATCGGCCTCGAGGTCCTTCTGAGCCTCCTCTCCGTGTTCGAGGTCGGGCAGACCGACCTCGAGCGCCTGCTCGCAGACGAGCGCCCGGACCCCGACCCCGGCGAGCGGTTCCGACGGGACCTGTCGGGCTGACCCCTCGGCGACGCGCACGATCCGGAACGACCCCAGGTGCCGAGCGACCCGATCCTGCGAATGGACGCGGTGATGACGCCGCTCCCCTACTCCGTGGCAATCGATGCCCGGGTCACCGAGGCGCGTGAGGTGATGGCGGAGCACGACATCCGCCACCTGCCGGTGACCGAGAGCGGAGAGCTGGTCGGCGTGATCACCGAGCGGGACATCGGCCTGGCCCTCGATCCGGAGCTCGACGTCCCCTTCCACGAAGGGCTCCGGGTGCGGGCCGTCTGCGTCCGGGATGCGTACGTGGTCGGGCCCGAGGAGCCCCTGGCCACGGTTCTGGGCGAGATGGCCCGGCGTCGGATCGGCTCGGTCCTGGTCGCCCTCCACGGCCAGCTCCTGGGCATCTTCACCGTCACCGACGCCTGTCGCCTGTTCGCCGAGCACCTCGGCCGGAGCGCTGGGAGCCCGTAGGGGATTCTCAAGCCCTGCTGCGGGCCCCCCGCGACGGGCAGCCGCTCCGCCTCCTCCCCGCGAAAGCTTCCGGCCCGTCGGGTCACTTCCGGGCAGATGCCTACCTCGCACGAGCCGCCGGCCTCTCCGCCGGTCGCTCCGGAGACCGTCTCACCCGACGAGACCTCCGACTTCTCCGGCCTGCGATCGGCGTGCCGCCGCGCGCGGCCTCTGGACGACGAGGTCGTCCGCCGGGACCTGGAGGTTCTCGAGGGCTGGGCCCGCTACGAGGTGGTGAGCTTCCTCGGCGCCGGGGGCATGGGCTCGGTGTACAAGGCGTTCGACCCGACGCTGATGCGCTTCGTGGCGCTCAAGGTCCTCCGGAGAAGCGATCGGGACCTGGCCCACCGCTCCCTCCAGGAGGCCCGGGCGCAGGCGCGCGTCGAGCACCCGAACGTCTGCCAGGTCTTCGAGGCGGGCGAGGTCTCGGACCGTCCCTACATCGCCATGCAGTACGTCGACGGCGAGCCCCTGGACCAAGCGGCCGAGGGCCTGCCCTGGGAGAGGATCGTCCAGCTCGTGCTCGAGGTCGCCGAGGCCGTCCACGCCGCCCATCGTACGGGCCTGATCCACCGCGACCTCAAGCCCGGAAACGTCCTGGTGGCGCGACGCGGAGCGAAGGGCCTCCACCCCTTCGTCGTGGACTTCGGCCTGGCCGCTGACCTGGAGGAGGACGACGCGGCGAGCCGCGACGTCATCCTCGGGACGCCGGCCTACATGTCCCCCGAGCAGGTGCGCGGAGCGGAGGTCGATCGCCGCACCGACATCTACAGCCTGGGCGTCGTGCTCTACGAGCTGCTGGCGGGCGACCCGCCCTTCGCCGGGGGAACTCTCCCCGAGATCCTCCGGCGGATCGCCCACGAGGAGGCCACGCCGCCCCGCAACCTCGAGCCGACGATCCCACGCGACCTCGAGACGATCGTCCTCAAGTGCCTGGAGAAGGACCCGGCGCGACGCTACGAGTCGGCCGGCGCCTTGGCGGAGGACCTGCGCCGGTACCTCGACGGCGAGCCGATCCTGGCCCGGGCGCCGAGCTTCGGCTACCGGCTCGGCAAGCGGCTGCGGAAGAACCGCACTCTGGCGGCGGTGGCGGCGGGAGCCGTCCTGGCCCTCCTGATCCTAGGAGGCCTCAGCCTGCGCTCCCACTGGCGCGCCGCGGAGACCGCCCAGCTCGCCCAGCGCTTCGGCCAGGAGGTCAAAGGGGTGGAGGCGACCCTGCGCTACGCGGTTCTCCTGCCGCTCCACGACACCGGTGCCCACAATCAGGCGCTTCGCGCCCGCATGAAGACGATCGAGGAGGAGATGCGACGCCTCGGCGAGCTCGCCGAGGGACCGGGCCACTACGCCCTGGGCCAGGGCCACCTGGCGCTGCACGAGTACGAGCAGGCCCGGCTGCACCTGGAGCGGGCCTGGAACGCCGGGTACCGGGAGCCGGAGGTCGCCGTCGCCCTCGGGCGCGCCCTCGGGTATCTCTACACCCGCAGCGTGACCGAGTCCGAGGTGGTGAGCGGAGCGGCCGAGCGGGAGGCGTTCCTCCGCGAGGTCGAGCGGGCCTACCGCCGGCCGGCCGTCTCCTATCTTCGGGAAGGCTCGCCCGAGACCGGCCCGGAGGCCGCCTACGTCGCCGGGCTGATCGCCCTCTACGAGGGACGCTACGAGGAGGCCCTCGGCAGCGCCCGGCAGGCCCTGGCTGCCGATCCGACCCTCTACGAAGCCGGCCAGCTCGCGGCGGACGTCTACGTGATCCAGGGCAACGAGGCCCTCGAGGCCGGCCGCTACGACGGGGCGCTCGAGCTCTACGATCGCGCCGACTCGGCGTACGTCGCACTCCTCGACACGGTGCGCAGCGACGCCGCGCTGTACGCAGGCCAGTGCGGGGTGGGCATGCAGCGCCTGGAGGTGGACGTGCGCTTGGGCCGGCTCCCGGCCGAGGAGGTGGCGCGTGCCCTGGCCGCGTGCGACCGTGCCTTGGAGGCCGACCCGGACCTCGCCGAGGCGTACAGCAAGAAGGCTCGGATCTACTGGCGGGCGGCCGAGCACCGGGGGCGGCGCGGCGAGGATCCGCGCCCAGACCTCGGCCACGCCATCGAGAACGCCCGGGCCGCCATCGCGCGCGACCCCCGGGACATCTCGGCCTACGGCCACCTGTCGATCGCCCACCGGCTGCTCGCCAACTGGCAGATGAGCCGGGGTGTCGATCCCTCGGCGTCCCTCGCGGCGGCGATCCAGGCCGCGCGCCGGGCCATCGACCTGGCACCCGATCGGGGATCGACCTACAACAGCCTGGGCAACGCCCAGGCGATGCGTGCCAACGTCCTCCTCGGCCGCGGCGACGATCCCCGCGAGGAGCTCGACCGGGCCGCCGCGAGCTACCGGCGCGCCCTCTCCCTCGACCCCCGGCTGACGCCCGCCTTCAGCAACCTGGGGAACCTCTGGAAGACGCGGGCCGAGTACGAGATCAGCCGGGGCCTCGACCCCTCGGAGTCGGTCTCGAAGGCGATCGGCGCCCTGGAACGGGCGCTGGCGATCAACTCCAACGAGGCGTCGTCCTGGAACAACCTGGGCAATGCCCACCTCACCCTCGGCGACTACCAGAGAACCGGCGGACAGGATCCGCGCCAGGCCCTCGATCGCGCCACCCGGGCCTACCGCAAGGCCCTCGACATCAATCCCGACTATCCGTACGGCTTCTACAACATCGCCTTCGCTCAGCGCAGCCTCGGCGAGTACCAGCTCGACGCCGGGCGGGACCCGTCGACGGCGCTGGCGAGCGCCGCCCGGGCCCTGGACCGGGCGACCCGGCTCAACCCGGTGGACTCGGACAACTTCCTCGAGCGCGCCCGGATCGAGCTCCTGCGCGCCCGCTGGGCCGAGCGCGAAGGTGCGACCGCCGGGGCCCGGGCGGCGCTCGATCGGGGGCTCGTCGCCAGCGACCAGGCGCTCGGACTCAATCCACGGGCGGCCGAAGCGCTGGCGGTTCGCGGGGCCCTGGGCCTGGCCGCCGCTCGCCTGGCCCGCTCCCCGGCCGAGCGCCGGACGCGGAGCGCCCGCGCCGCGGCCGATCTCGACCGGGCGCTCGCGCTCAACCCGCTGCTCGCCGCGACCTACCGCGAGCTCGCCGCACGGGCCCACGAGCTCGCCGGAGGATGACGCGGGCGGGGCCGCCCTTGCGGCGCCGCGCCGGGGCGTTACAATGCCGCCTCACCGGCGTGCGTCCCGCGCTCCGGTTCAGGTCCCCGATGTCGAGCGACGTCCAGCGATGACCCCCCGAGGCCCCTCTCTGTCTTCCACCGCGCTCCGGCGGCCGCTCCTCGCGACCTTCCTGGGCCTGGTGCTCTTCGGCTGCCTGGGCTCGGCGCCGGGCTCGGACGCGGGGGCCCAGGGCGACGGGCCGGACGGCGCGGCCACGCCGCGGCCGGTCACCGCCCGCCCGGACCTCGGTCCCGAGGAGAAGGCCACCATCCGCCTCTTCCGCGAGGCCTCGCCGTCGGTGGCCTACATCACGACCCTGGAGGTGCGCCGGGACTTCTTCACCCTCAACCTCACCGAGATCCCGCGCGGTACCGGCTCGGGCTTCGTCTGGGACCAGGACGGCCACGTGGTGACCAACTTCCACGTCATCCGGGGAGCGAGCCGGGCCCAGGTGACCCTGGCCGATCAGTCGACCTGGGACGCCTCGCTGGTGGGCGCCGCGGCGGAGAAGGACCTCGCGGTGCTCCACATCGAGGCCCCGGCCAAGAGTCTCCACCCCATTCCGATCGGACGCTCGAAGGACCTCGCGGTGGGCCAGAAGGTCTTCGCCATCGGCAACCCCTTCGGGTTCGACCAGACCCTGACCACCGGCATCATCAGCGCCCTGGGCCGGGAGATCGACTCCCAGACCCAGGTGCCGATCCGGGACGTCATCCAGACCGACGCCGCCATCAACCCCGGCAACTCGGGAGGTCCCCTTCTCGACAGCGCCGGCCGCCTGATCGGCGTCAACACGGCCATCTACAGCCCGTCGGGCTCCTACGCCGGGATCGGCTTCGCCATCCCGGTCGACACGGTCAATTGGGTGGTTCCCGAGCTCATCGCCTACGGCCACGTGGTCCGCCCCTCTCTCGGCGTCGACTGGGTGCCGGACCGCTACGTCCGGGACCTGGGGCTCCAAGGGGCGCTGGTGCTCCGGGTGGAGCCGGGCAGCGGCGCGGAGCGCGCCGGGCTCCGCCCCACGCACCGCGACCGCCGGGGCCAGGTGCAGCTCGGCGACCTCGTCGTCGCCGTCGACGGCCAGGAGGTGGACTCCCCGGGCGACGTCACCCTGATCCTCGAGCGCCACAAGGCGGGCGACCGGATCGCCGTCACCGTCCAGCGCGACGACCGGCGGATCGACCTCCAGGTGGAGCTCGGCTCGAGCCGATGAGCGCGGCCGGCGAGGGGCGGGGTCTGCTTCCCGTGGTCCTCTCCGGAGGCCACGGCACGCGGCTGTGGCCGGTGTCACGCGCCGCGGTGCCCAAGCCGTTCTGCGACCTGTTCGACGAGTCGCTTCTCGCCCGTACTCTGCGCCGTCTCGCGCCCTTCGGGGCCCCGGGGCTGGTCGGCTCGGCGGACACCGAGGCCCTCACCCGGCGGGTCCTCCTCGAGGTGGGCGTCGAGGCCCGGCCGGCGCTCTACGAGCCGCTGGCGTGCAACACCGCTCCGGCAGTGGCCCTCCTCTGCCGCCGGCTTCTCCAGGAGGGCGAGGGCGAGCGCATCGTGGGGATCTTCCCCGCCGACCACCTGGTGACCGACGAGCCTGGCTTCCTGCGCGCCGTGCGCCTCGCCGAGCGCTGCGCCCGGCGCGGCCGGGTGGTGACGCTGGGCGTCCGGCCCACGGGCCCCGGGACGGGGTTCGGATACGTCGAGCTCGGCGACGAGGTCTTCGAAGCCGAGGAGCCGTCGGCCGCCGAGGGCTCCGCGGGCGGACCGCCGTTCGAGGCCCGGCGCGTGCTGGGCTTTCACGAGAAGCCGGACGCCGAGACCGCCGCGGCCTACGTCGAGGCCGGACGCTTCGTCTGGAACGCCGGCATGTTCGTCTTCCGCGCCTCCCTCATGGCAAGCTGCTTCGGGCGCCTCATGCCCGGCCTCTGGTCCGCCATGGAACGGCTCACCCCGGACCTCGCGAACTTGGAGGAGGTGTACCGGGAGATCGAGCCCGAGAGCCTGGACTACGGGATCATGGAGCACCTGGAGGAGCAGGTCTCGATCCCCTGCTCGATCGGCTGGAGCGACGTCGGCTCCTGGGACGAGGTGGCGCGGCTCGGCCGGTCTCCTGCGGCCCCGGTCTTCACGGTGGACGCCGAGCGCAACTTCGTCTTCCCGCACCGCGACCGGCTGTACGCCCTGGTGGGGGTCGACGACCTGCTCGTGGTCGACACCGCCGACGCCCTCCTGGTCACCCGTCGCGGGGAGTCTCAGAAGGTGAAGGACCTGGTCGCCGAGCTCCGCCGGGACGACCGGCCGGAAGCGACCGAGCACGTCTTCGAGATCCGCCCCTGGGGCCGGTTCGAGGTCCTCCGCGACACGGAGAGCTTCAAGTCGAAAGTGATCGAGGTCGACCCGGGCCAGCGCCTCTCCTACCAGTCCCACCGCCACCGCT
>CAZIIB010000186.1:0-7052 GCA_964539125.1 uncultured Thermoanaerobaculia bacterium
TCCCCCCTCGGGGGAGGGAAGGGGATCGAGGGGTTGCCGGGGGGATCCGATGAAGGCGTGGGAGATCCGCGGCTCCTTCGGCCTCGAGCACCTCGAGCTCGTGGAGCGGCCCTCGCCCGAGCCCGGTCCCGGCCAAGTGCGCTTGCGGCTGCGCGCGGCGTCCATCAACTTCCGGGACCTCCTGATGGTGCAGGGGGCCTACAACCCGAAGCAGCCCCTGCCGCTCGTACCCTGCTCGGACGGCGTCGGGGAGGTGGTCGCCCTGGGCGAGGGAGTGCGATCCCCGGCCGAGGGGACCCGCGTCGCACCCATCTTCGCCCAGGGCTGGCTCGCCGGACCGCCGCGCCGCGAGGCGGTGGGCACGACCCTGGGCGGACCGCTCGACGGTACCCTGGCCGAGGAGATGGTCGTGGACGCCCGGGCGGTGGTGGCGCTGCCCGAGCACCTCTCCGACGAAGAGGCCGCGACGCTGCCGTGCGCGGCGGTCACCGCGTGGAACGCTCTCGCCGAGAGCGGATCGGTACGAGCCGGCGACACGGTGCTCACCCTGGGAACCGGCGGCGTGTCCATCTTCGCCCTCCAGCTCGCCCGGCTCCTGGGCGCCCGGGTCGTCGTCACGTCGTCGAGCGACGAGAAGCTCGAACGTGCTCGCGAGCTCGGCGCCTGGGAGGGGATCAACTACCGCTCGATCCCGGAATGGGGCCGCCGGGTCAAGGAGCTCACCGGCGGACGCGGTGTGGACCACGTGATCGAGGTCGGCGGCGCCGGAACGCTCGGGCAGTCCCTGATTGCGGGACGCCCCGCGGGAACGATCTCCCTGATCGGCGTGCTGGCCGGCCGGAGGACCGATCTCGACGTGACCTCCGTCCTGATGCGGAGTCTCCGGATCCAGGGCGTGCTGGTGGGCAGCCGGGAGCACTTCGAGGCCATGAACCGGGCGATCGCGCTCCACCGCCTGCGACCGGTGGTCGACCGCGTGTTCCCCTTCTCCGAGGTGCCGGAGGCCTTCGCGCACGTGGCCGCCGGCCGCCACTTCGGGAAGGTCTGCGTACGGATCGCGTCCGTCTGACCGGGACCGCCCGCCCGCCTGTCACGGAATCGTCGTCCGTCCGCACCGTTTTCTGTAGACCCGGAAACGGATCTCCGAAGGTGGGATGATGAGCGTTCGAGGCCGGGAGCCGGGGGTTCCACGACCCCCGGCTCCCGGCGCCGAGCAGCGGGGGTGCGCTTCGTCCGAGCCGCCGTCAGCGCAGGCGCCGCCCGGCCTCGGCCTGGACCCTGGAGACCATGGCCATCAGGCCCATGGACTTTCCCATCGACAGCTCCGAGCCGAAGATCCGGTAGACGATGTCCGCCGAGATGCGGGCGACCTCCTCGGCCGGCAGCCCGGACAGCGTGCGGCCGAGGAGCGCGGCCAGGGCCTTGGCCGAGACGCCCTGCGGGTTCTCGACCGCGAACTCGAGCTGCAGCGTGCCGTCCGGCCGGTCGAGGACCCAGACGAAGGCCTCGGACTCGCACCCGGGCACCCGGTGGGTCTCGGGAAAGGGACGTGAGGCGACCTCGGCGGGAACCTCCCGGAAGTGGTCCGCCAGGTCGATGAGCGCTTCGATGCGGTCGGCGCGGTCGGTGAGGAGACCGAGGCTCCCGATGGCGCTCTCGAGACGCTCGGGCAGGCCGCTCATCTCTCGATCGGCACGTTCACCAGGTTCCCCCACTCCGTCCAGCTCCCGTCGTAGTTGCGGACGCGGCCGAACCCCAGGAGATAGGTGAGGACGAACCAGGTGTGGCTGCTGCGCTCCCCGATCCGGCAGTAGACGACCACGTCGTCGTCCGGCGCCAGACCCTGCTCCCGGCGGTAGATCGCCGCGAGCTCCTCGGCGCTCTTGAACGTCCCGTCTGCGGGGGCGACGGCCCGGGACCAAGGGACGTTGCCGGCGCCCGGGATGTGGCCGCCGCGCAGGGCGCCCTCGTTGGGGTAGTCCGGCATGTGCATTCGCTCGCCGCAGTACTCCTCGGGGCTCCGGACGTCGATCATCGGGCGGCCCTCCCGAGCGTGGACGAGCACCTCGTCGCGGAAGATCCGGATTCGGGAGTCGTCGCGCGCCGGCGCCCGGTACTCGGTCTCCGGGGGCTCGGGCACCTCGCGGGTGAGCTCCCGGCCCTCCTGCTTCCACTTGAGCCGGCCGCCGTCCATCACCCGCGC
The DNA here is from genome assembly GCA_964539125.1 of uncultured Thermoanaerobaculia bacterium. GTDB lineage: Bacteria > Acidobacteriota > Thermoanaerobaculia > Multivoradales > DATKCC01 > CAVUBL01. The sequence continues at coordinate 2,204 of CAZIIB010000186.1, forward strand.
GCGCCGGTGGCCGAAGAGGGAGAAGACCCAGAAGGCGTAGGTGGCCCACCAGTTGTTCTTGTCGCCGTAGAAGACGACCGTGGTCTCCAGGGCGACGCCGATCCGGCGCATCAGCGCCTCGAAGCTCGCGCGGTCGAGGTAGTCGCGGCGCACGGGGTCGTTCAGGTCCCGGGTCCAGTCCACTTCGACCGCGCCCGGCACATGGCCGGTGGCGTAGAGCAGGGGATCCTCGTTCGACTCGACGAGTCGCACTCCGGGGTCGGCGAGGTGCTGGGCCACCCACTCCGTGGAGACCAGCACCTCCGGGTGGGCGTAGCCGCGCGCTTCGATGGGATCGCTCATGGGAAATCGCCTCCTCTCCTTCGAACAGCGAAAGCCGGCAGATCGTTCCCCTTTGATATGGTCGCGGCTCGGAGCGCCGGCAGCGTACATGCGGGTCATCGAATCGAGGAAATCTACGGGGGGAGGGACCGGAGGCGGGCCTCGGACCGCCGGATGGCTCCTCCTCCTCGCGACCCTCGCCCTGGCGGCCGCTCCCGCCACGACGGCCCAGCGCCGCGGACCGCGCTTCCCCAACGTCCTCCTGATCTCGATCGACACCTTGCGCGCCGACCACCTCTCGGCCTACGGCTATCGGCGGCCGACCACTCCCCACCTCGACCGCCTCCTCGCTCGGGGCGAGCGCTTCACCGAGGCCCGCGCCGTCGAGCCCCTCACCAGCCCGTCGCTGTGCTCGATGATCACCTCGCGGTTTCCCCACGAGCACGGCTCGACCCGCAACGGGCTGCGCATTCGGCCCGGGCTCGAGTCGCTGCCCAAGCTCCTGGCGCGACGCGGCTACAGAACGGCCGCCTTCGTCGGCAACTGGACCCTGCGCGACAAGCTCACCGGGCTGGGCGAGCACTTCCAGGAGTACCACGAGATCTTCAGCCGCAAGCGCTGGTTGGGACTGTTCAACTCCGAGGCCACCGGTGAGGACCTGACCGGCGCCGCCGGCGACTGGATCGAGGACTACCTGGACGGCGAGCCCGGGCATCCCTACTTCGTCTGGGTCCACTACGTGGAGCCTCATGCGCCCTATCGCTTCCAGGAGGACTTCGCCGAGCGACTGGGGATCCGAGCCGGGCGGGGCGTCTCGAAGGCGGACCGCTACGACTCCGAGATCGCCTTCGACGACCGGGAGGTCGGTCGCCTCCTGGCGCGCCTGTCGGGCAGCCCCGACCGCCTCCCACCCGACACTCTGATCCTCTTCCTGGCGGATCACGGAGAGAGCCTGGGGAACCACGGCTATTGGGGTCACGGCCGCCACCTCTACGAGAACGGGCTGCACGTGCCCCTGGGGTTCGTCTGGCCCGGGAGGATTCCGGCCGGGACGATCGAACAGCCGGCGCTGCTCCTCGACGTCGCGCCGACGGTCCTGGGGCTCCTCGGCCTGCCGACGCCCGCGAGCTTCCGGGGCTTCGACTGGTCGCCGGTCTTCCGGGGCGAGTCCGCGCCGCCCCGGCGGACGATGTTCTTCCAGGCGCACAAGGGGGCGGTCCAGCTCGCCCACGAGTCGGCCGACGCGCGGCTCGCCGGCCTACTGGAGGTGGGCCGGATCGACGGCAGCCGCAAGGAAGTCCTCGACCTGCGCAAAGGCCGTATCCACGTCTACGACTTCGCCCGGGATCCGACCGAGAGCAAAGACCTCGCCGCGCCGGACCAGACGCCTTCGGAGTCGCTCGCCACCTGGCTCGCGACCGTCCGCCTCGGCCTCCGCGCGGCTTCCGACATCCCACCGGCGGACCTGGATGCCGAGTCCGAGGCGAAGCTCCGGGCCCTGGGCTACGTGAATTGAGACCCTCCATGGACGTCTCCCGACGCTTCGCCGCCTACGCCTGGTTCGTTCTGGGCTACACCGTCCTGGCCGCGGTCTGGGGGGCCTTCGTCCGCGCGACCGGGTCCGGCGCCGGCTGCGGAAACCACTGGCCGCTGTGCAACGGCGAGGTCGTCCCCCGGGCGCCCGCCGTGGCGACCCTCATCGAGTTCAGCCATCGCGTGACGAGCGGCCTGATCGGGATCCTGGTGCTGGGCCTCGTGCTCTGGGCGATTCGCCGCTACGGCCGATTCCATCGGGTTCCGCGGGCGGCGTTCGCGGCCCTCGTCCTGACCGTCGTCGAAGCCTTGATCGGCGCCGGGCTGGTGCGCTTCGACCTGGTGGCCGGGAACGCTTCGGTGCTCCGAGGGCTGGTCATCGCGGCCCACCTGGTGAACACCTTCCTGCTCCTCGCCTCGCTGGCGCTGACCGCGGCCTGGGCTTCGGGAGTCGAGACGCCACGCCTGCGGGGCCAGGGGTTGGCCGGATGGCTGCTCGCAGTCGGCCTCGCGGCCCTCTGCGTGCTGGGTGCCAGCGGCGCCGTGACCGCCCTGGGCGACACCCTGTTCCCGGTGGCGAGCCTCACCGACGAGGTGGTCCGGGGGCTCTCCCCCGCGGCCCGTCTCCTGGTCCGGCTCCGGGTGCTCCATCCCTTCCTCGCGGTGGGCGTGGGGGCCTACCTCGCGGCGATGGGCGCCGCGGTGCGCATCCTACGCCCCGGTCCGCGGGTCGCCCGGCTGGCCGTGGGGCTGGCGGTGGTCTTCGTGGTGCAGCTCGCTGCCGGCCTGCTCAACGTCAGCCTGGCCGCGCCGGTCTGGCTGCAGCTCGTGCACCTCGGTCTGGCCTACCTGGTCTGGCTGGTGGTCGTGCTGCTCACGGCCTCGGCGCTCGTGGACCGGCAGAGCGCGACCGCCCGCGGCCCGCTGACCCCCGTGGCCGGTCCACCGGTCAGATAGGCACGGGTCGCCGGCCCTCAGTGCGGGATCGACACCCGGCCGTGGACGCGGTCGAAGTCGATTCCACCCGAGCCGTCATGGGCGACGGTGAAGTCCCCCTGGACGTCCCGGACCTGGATGCCGCCCGAGCCGTCGTCGCGCACCAGCACACTCCCCCCGACGCTGGTGATCTCGATGCCTCCGGAGCCGTCGTCGTCGACCGTGACGTCGCCGTCCACGTTCGAGATGGTCATCCCACCCGAGCCGTCGGAGAGGCGGACGGAGCCGCTCACTCCCTTGACCTCGATCGAGCCGGAGCCGTCGTCGATCTCGAGGTCGCCGCCGACACCCAGCACCGTGAGGCTCCCGGAGCCGTCCTCGACCCGCACCGAGTGGGCGACGTCCGAGATGTCCAGGGAGCCGGAGCCGTCGTGGATGTCGAGCGAGCCGACCGACCGGACGGTGGTCGAGCCACTGCCGTCACGCCCCTCGACCGCGAGATCCGCCGGAACCTCGATCGAGAGGTCGAGGGCCGCGCTGCCGTAGTGGACGTCGGGAATGCGGGTCGTCACGTAGACCGTGTCGCCCCGGCGCTCGGCATCGATCTGGATGTCGTCGAGCACCGACTCGCGCGACGCGCACGCCGTTCCGTGGGCTCGCACCTCGGTGAGTCCCGGAGTGCCGTGGATCTCCAGGCTCCCCGCCCCCGCCGTGAACACCAGACGCGAGGCACCCGCCGCGTCGACCGTGGCCTGTCGGGGCGAAGTGTGACTACAGTCGCTGTCGGCGATCACGACGTGGCAGGCGAGATTGGGAACCAGCGACACGATGACGGCGAGGAGAACGGGCTTCAGTCGCATGATGGGACCTCCGGGCGTAGGTTCACCCGATCCTACGCCCGTGGGCCGGAATGGTTTCAGCCGGCCGGCCGGACCGAAGCCGCCAGCTACGTTCCGCCGCCCTCCGGACTCGCGATCACGGTGAAGTGCTGATCGTCGACACTCCGGCCGGCGACCGAGATCGTCGCCCGGTAGTCGCCGGCAGCCCAGGACGAGGTGTCACCCGAGTCGAAGTAGAGGTACTTCGCCCCCATGGAGACCTTCTTCTCGTCCTCGGCGACCGTCCTCCCCGAGCCGTCCTCGAACGCCACGTGCACCGCTGCGCCGGCCGGCGCCTCACCGACCTCCATCGCCACGTACACCGTCTGTCCCGCAGTGAAGTCGTCGCCCCGCTTGGCGACAGGGATCGCACCCTCCGTGTCGACCTGATGGCCGATCGTGAAGTCGTCGAGCCAGCTCTGGGCCGCCGACGCTCCGGGCTCGCCCGACGCCTCGGAGCCGGCCGCGGCCTGGGCGGTCCCGCCTCCGGCGGCCGCCTGGCCACCCGCTTTCTGGCTCGGGCTCGCCGCGGGCCGGCAGGCCATGCCCAGGACCAGGATCGGGGCGAGGACCGCGGCCAGGGCCGAGCACGCGATCCAACTCTTCATAGGTCTCATCTCGTCGTCCTCCAGTGACGTCCACGCTCGCTCCGCGGACTCCTGGGCCTGCAATGCCCTTGCCACGCCGTGCCCGGCGGCACGGACGACGACCCCGCCTCGACGCCTCGAAAAAGCGAAAGCCCCCGGGGCGTCCATTCGGACGACCTTCGGGGGCTTGTCAGAATCAACTCCCGGCGACGACCTACTCTCCCACACCGTCTCCAGTGCAGTACCATCGGCGCTGAGGGGCTTAACTGCCGTGTTCGGAATGGGAACGGGTGTTTCCCCCTCGCTAGAGTCACCGGGAAATCAATATCTTGTAAGGGTCCTGAGCGAAGCGGAGGGTCTCGACGAAGAGATCCCTCGACTGCGCTCGGGACGGCGCGCACGCGCGCCGCTGAATCGGGTCAAGAACTATAGGATCCGCCGGGTGTGAAGATAGATGGTCAAGCCAAACGGCCGATTAGTACGGGTCAGCTCAACGCCTTGCAACGCTTACACCTCCCGCCTATCAACCTCGTCGTCTTCGAGGGGCCTTCAGGGAGACCTCATCTCGAGGGGGGCTTCCCGCTTAGATGCTTT
>CAZIIB010000187.1:0-7035 GCA_964539125.1 uncultured Thermoanaerobaculia bacterium
CGAAGCCCTCTTGCTGCCCCCTTGGTGGTTGGAACGGGCGGCTTCGCCTGGGGGTGGGTGGTGGGGGGAATGGCGGGGTCGGTGGTTGTGGGATGGGTGGGGTCGGACTCCTTGTGCGGTGTTATCTTCGACTGTTGTGGTAACGATTTTGGAAGATCCGCAGAGACCGGGGACGCTGGAGATCGATCGGGCGGGGCTGGCGGAGATCGCTCGGCATGCGGTGGCGGTGTATCCGGAGGAGTGTTGCGGGTTCCTGGTCGGGGTCCGTGATGCGGACGGGGCCTGGATCGCGGAGGTGGTGCGGGCGGAGAACGAGCAACCCGCCGAAGACCGGCGGCGGCTGATGGCGCCCGAGACCGTGCTCGCGACGCTCCGCCGGGCGCGGGAGCGGGGGTTCGAGCTCGTAGGCTATTACCACTCCCACCCCGACCACCCGGCGGAGCCGAGCGCGACCGATCGCGAGAGCGCCTGGCCGGGGGTGAGCTACCTGATCGTGCCGGTGGCGGCCGGCGAGGCCGGCCGGGCGCGGAGCTGGCGCCTCGCCGCCGACCGGAGCGGTTTCGTGGAGGAGACGGTGATCGTGGTGGAGGAGGACGCGGAGCCGGCGGAGGCCGTGGGGTGAGCGTGGCGGTCCAGATCCCCACCGCCCTCCGACGCTTCACCGGCGAGCGCTCCGAGGTGCCGGTCGAGGGCGCCACGGTCGGCGAGGCCCTCGCCGACCTGGTGCGCCGTCACCCGGAGATCGGGCCGCACCTGTTCGCCGAGGACGGGTCGCTACGCGCCTTCGTCCACGTCTTCCGGGGCGCCTCGAACGTCCGCGACCTCGAGGGGGAGGACACACCGGTCGTGGCCGGTGAGCCCCTGGTCCTGGTGCCGGCGATCGCCGGCGGTGTCCCGGACGAGAGCGACGGCCCGCCCCGCCTTCGCGACCTTCTCGCGGAGCGTTCCCGGCCCCAGCTCGATCCGGCCGAGCGGCGCCGCTACAGCCGCCACCTGATCCTGCCGGAGGTGGGTCCGGAAGGGCAGCGCCGGCTCAAGGCATCCCGTGTCCTGGTGGTGGGCGCCGGAGGCCTCGGCTCGCCCCTCGCCCTCTATCTGGCGGCCGCCGGTGTGGGCACCCTGGGGCTCGTGGACTTCGACGTGGTCGACGAGTCGAACCTCCACCGGCAGGTGCTCTACGGCGCCTCGGACGTGGGCCGCAAGAAGCTCGACGCCGCCCGAGAGCGCCTGGCGGAGGTCAACCCCCACGTCGAGGTGGTGGGTCACGAAAGTCGTCTCACCTCGGACAATGCCCTCGAGATCCTCGAGAGGTACGACGTGGTGGTGGACGGCACCGACAACTTCCCCACCCGGTACCTGGTCAACGACGCCTGCGTGCTCCTGGACAAACCGAACGTCTACGGCTCGATCTTCCGCTTCGAGGGCCAGGTGGGGGTGTTCTGGGGGGCCCACGGCCCGTGCTACCGGTGCCTGTTCGCCGAGCCCCCGCCTCCGGGGCTGGTGCCTTCGTGCGCCGAAGGCGGCGTGCTGGGGGTGCTTCCGGGGGTGATCGGCGCGCTCCAGGCCAACGAGGCGATCAAGCTGGTCCTGGGCCGCGGCGAGCCGGCGGTGGGGCGTCTGATCCTCTACGACGCCTGGAAGCTCTCGTTCCGGGAGCTCCGGCTGAAGAAGAACCCGGAGTGTCCGGTCTGCTCGGAGCGGCCCACCCAGACCGGCCTCATCGACTACGAGGATTTCTGCGGGCTACGCGCGGGTGGGGAGGGCGAGGAGCAGGAGCCCGAGGCCGCCGCGCCGTCCGGGGACGGCGCCGGAGCCGACCTGCCCTTCGAGATCGACGTCCGCCGGCTGGCCCAGTGGCTCGGTGAGGGCCGGCGCCTGACGCTCCTCGACGTCAGGAACCCGCTCGAGTACGAGCTCTGCCGGATCGAAGGCTCGACCCTCATCCCGCTGCCGGAGCTCACCGGCCGGGTCGAGGAGCTCGACCGCGCCGAGCTCGTGGTGGCGTACTGCCACACCGGCGTGCGCTCGGCCGAGGCGACGTCGTTGCTGCGCCGCCGGGAGTTCCGAGCGGTCAACCTGGCCGGCGGGATCGAGGCCTGGAGCCGGGTGATCGATCCGAGCGTGCCGCGGTATTGACCGGATCCCCCCCCGGCAACCCCTCGATCCCCTTCCCACCCCCGGGCACCGCAGCGCGAAGCGCTGGGGTCGGGGAAGGGGACGCCCCCTCCCATCGAGTGCCGTGGCGACTAGTCTTCCTTCAGGAGGCCCTCGAGGCGGTTGGTGAGCTTCTCGACCCGCTTGCGGATCTCCCGGCGCTCCTTCTGCCAGGCGTCCGAGCCCCCGTCCGCCTTTCCGTCGCCCGCCGCCTCGAGCTCCTCGACGCGGGCGGCGAGCTCGTCGCGCTCGGTCCGGAGGCGCTCGATCGTCTCGGCCGCTTGGTGGACGTTCGTCTCGAGACTCGCGAGCCAGCCCTCCGCGCCCTTGTCGCTCATGATCCGGCCTCCTGGCCACCGCTCGGGCGCCAGCCGAAACGCTCCTCGAGCCGATGGGAGAGCGCCGAGTGATGGGAGTTCACCTCGTCCTGGGTGAGCTGGCGCTCGCCGCCATGGTACAGGAAGGAGATGGTGGTGTTGACCGCGCCTGGAGGCACGCCCTCGCCCTGGTAGCGGTCCTTGAGGCCGAACCGCACGAGCTCGGGGGCGGCGGCCTCGCGGATGGCCGCCTCGATCTCGGCCCAGGGGACGTCGAGGGAGTGGGTGAGGGTGAGGTCGGCCTCGATGCCCGGCAGGCGGGGCGGCGGCTCGACCTGGAGTGCGGCCTCGAGCTCTTCGGCCGGAACCTCGAGAGCCGCGAGCTCGAGCTCTGCGACGTAGAGCGGGAAGGCTTCCTCGGCGGCGGCCAGGCGCCCCAGGATCCCGCGGCGCCGACCGCCCACCCGGAGCTCGGCGGAGGTGCCTTCGCGCAGGCCGGTCAAGGCCGCCGGCCGGGCCTCGATCCCCGGCGAAGCGCCGCCTTCCCGCGCCACCCCCGCGTCCTCCGCGAGCGCTTCGAGGACTCCCTTGAGGTGAAACAGATCGAGCTCTTCGCTGCCCTCCCACGGCGTGCCGAGCGTGCCGCCGCAGACGAGGCCCAGGCTCTCGCGCTCGATCACCTTGCCGTCCGGGCCCCGGCCGAAGACCGTGCCCAGCTCGAAGAGGCGCACGGCGCCGGCGCCCCGTCGCGTGTTGAACCGGGCGCTCGCCAGGAGGCCGGGCAGGAGCGAGCGGCGCATCACCGCGTAGAGCTCGGAGAGGGGGTTGGCGAGGAGCACCGGCGTCTCGTCCCCGGCGCCCTCGCCCAGGGCGGGGAAGGCCTCCGCGTCCTCCGCCGAGTAGAAGCCGTAGTCGATCGCCTCGGCGAAGCCGCAGGCCGCGAGCAGGCGGCGCACGCGGCCGCGCAGGAGCTGGCGCGGCGTGGGCGGGGCGTCGGGCTCGCCCAGGGCCGGCAGGGTCGAGGGGATCGAGTCGTAGCCCTGAACCCGGAGCACCTCTTCGTAGAGATCCGCGGCCTCCGAGACGTCACCCAGGCGCCAGGAGGGGACGGTCACCGAGAGCGTCCCCTCCGCGGCCGGCGCGACGGCGAAGCCGAGGCCGCGTAGCCACTCCTCGGGCTTGCCCGCGGGGATCTCGACGCCTCCGAACGCCTCCAGCCGGTCGAGGTCGAGGAGGATCGTCGGCCGCTCGTGGCGGGTCGCGAAATCGGGGGCGAGCTCGTCCACCGTCCCGGTGAGCACGGTGCCGCCCGCCAGCTCGGAGATCAGGGCGGCAGCGCGTTCAGCGGCCCGCGCCTGGATCTCGGGGTCGGCGCCGCGCTCGAAGCGGTGGGAGGCGTCGGTGTGCATGCCCAGGGCCTTGGCGGTCGAGCGCACCGAACGCGGGTCGAACCAGGCGCTCTCGATCAGCACCTCCCGGGTCGAGGCGGTGACCTCGCTGGCGGCGCCGCCCATGATCCCGGCAAGCGCCACGGGCCTCTCGGCGTCGGCGATCACCAGCATGTGGGCGGCAAGCTCGCGGTCCTCGCCGTCCAGGGTCACGAGGCGCTCGCCGGAGCGGGTCTCGCGCACCCGGATGACGGCGCCCCCGACCTTCGCCAGGTCGAAGCCGTGGAGCGGTTGGCCGGTCTCCCAGAGCACGTAGTTGGTCACGTCGACCACGTTGTTGATCGGGCGCAGGCCGATGGCGCGGAGGCGCCGCGCGAGCCAGTCGGGCGACGGCCCCACCGTCACGCCCCGGACCACCCGAGCCGCGTAGCGCGAGCAGAGCTCGGGAGCCTCGATCGACACCCGCACCGCCTCGGAAGTCGCCTCCGGCGCCTCGTCCAAGGAGACCTCCGGCTCGGAGAGCGCGTGGCCGGTCAGGACCGCGACCTCCCGGGCCACCCCCAGGTGGTTCATGGCGTCGACCCGATTGGTGGTCACGTCGAGGTCGAGGACGGTGTCGCCGGTCGCCGTCTCCTCGACGCCTTCCACCGCCAGCCCGGCGGCGGTCAGGCGCCGGGCGAGCTCCTCCGGGTCGGCCGGCAGCTCGACGTAGTCACGCAGCCACTCGCAGGAGAAGAGCATGGCTATCTGACCTGCCGCAGGACGCGCTCGTCGTTGTCGAAGAGCTGGCGGATGTTGGGGAAGCCGTAGCGGATCATCGCCACGCGGTCGAGCCCCAGGCCGTACGCGAAGCCGCTGTAGACCTCCGGGTCGATGCCGCACTCGCGGAGCACTCGGGGGTCGACCATGCCGGAACCCAGGATCTCCATCCAGCCGGTGTCCGAGCAGGTGGCGCAGCCGGCGCCCTTGCAGAAGGGGCAGGTGATGTCGACCTCGGCCGAGGGCTCGGTGAAGGGGAAGAAGCTCGGGCGCAGGCGCACGCCGGTGTCGGCCGAGAACAGGCGGTGGATGAAGGCCTCGAGGGTGCCCTTGAGATCCCCCATGGTCAGCCCCTCGGCCACGGCCAGGCACTCCATCTGGTGAAACATCGGGGAGTGGCGCAGGTCGTTGTCGACGCGGAAGACGCGCCCCGGGATGATCACCCGGATCGGGGGCTTCCGGGAGAGCATGGTGCGGATCTGGACCGGCGAGGTGTGGGTGCGGAGGACTTCTCCCCCTTCGACGAAGAAGGTGTCCTGGGTATCGCGGGCCGGATGGCCCTCGGGCATGTTGAGGGCCGTGAAGTTGTGGTAGTCGTCCTCGACCTCGGGTCCCTCCGCCACGCTGTAGCCCAGGGCCGCGAAGATGTCGATGATCTCCCGGGTGACCAGGGTGACCGGGTGGAGCGCGCCCAGGTGAGGCCGGCGGCCGGGCAGGGTGACGTCCAGGCGCTCGCGGCCGGCGGCGGCCGCCGTCTCGCGGGCCTCGACCTCGGCCCCGAGGGTGGAGATGCGCGCCTCGACCGCCTCCTTCAGGCGATTGACCGCCTGGCCGTAGTCTTTTCTCCGGGCCGGCGGCACCTGGCCGATCTTCGCCAGCAGATCGCGGACGATACCCTGCTTGCGCCCGACCCAACGCAGGCGAAGCGCCTCGTAGGCCTGCCGGTCGAGGGCCTCGGCCGCTTCGGCCTCGAACCGCGCGACCAGCTCGTCCGGCGACGGAGTCGCGGAGTCGGTCTCGCCGTTCCGGCCTGTCTGGCCCGAGCCCATGGGGCTACCCCGCCAGGGTGCGGACGAGGTCGGCCTTCACCACGTTACCGTGGGCGCCGGTGCCCTCGATCGACTCCTTGGCGATGCCGCGGGACTCCGCGAGCTCCCAGAGCTCGGCCACCGTCATCGCCTCGAGCTCGGACTTGCTCTTGGCTCCGCCGGCGGGCTTCGCGGCGGCCTTGGGTTGGGCTTTGGCCTTGGGCTTCTCGGCCTTCGGCTTGGCTTCGGCCTTCGGCTTGGGCTTGGCTTCGGCCTTCGGCTTGGGCTTGGCTTCGGGCTTCGACTTGGCCTTGGCCTCGGCCGGCTTGGGCTTGGGCTGGGTCTTGGCCTTCTTGGGCTTCTTCGGCGCCGGTTCGGTCTCGGCTTCGGCCCCGGCGCTCTTGCGCCGCGCCTTCTTGGCGTCGGTCCGCCCCGGCTCGACCGGCCGCTCGGGGCGCTTGGAAGCCGGCCGCGAAGGCCGCACCTTGAGCCCGGCCTCGTCGGCCAGGGCCTCCTTGGCCACCTCGACGACGGCCGCGAAGCCCTCCGGGTCGTGCACCGCGATGTCGGCGAGGACCTTGCGGTTGAGGTCCAGGCCGGCGCGGCGCAGGCCCGAGATCAGCCGGTTGTAGGAGAGGCCGTTCTCCCGCGAGGCGGCGTTGATGCGGACGATCCACAGGCTCCGAAACTGGCGCTTCTTCTGGCGCCGGTCGCGGTAGGCGAACCGCAGGGCCCGGTCGACCGCCTGCTTGGCGATCCGGTAGGCGTTGGACTTGGTGCCGTAGAAGCCCTTGGCGAGCTTCAGGACTCTCTTGCGCTTTTCTTTGCGGTGGGGACCGCGCTTGACGCGTGCCATCTCGTCGAACCTCGTTTCTGCTCCGCGGGGGAGCGGTCGGGGCCGGCCATCACCTCGCGGGGGCCGGCCGAAGCCCCGGTGGACAGGTCCGTTCCACCGGCGGCTCGGGGTCTTGGCTGGTGCGGAGAGCCCCTACTTGTTGAGCATCTCCTTGATCTCCTTGGCGAAAGCCGGGGAGACCAGGCCGCTCTTGCGGAGCTTGCGCTTCCTCTTGGTGCTCTTCTTGGTCAGGATGTGCGAGCGCATCGAATGACCGCGCTTGACCTTGCCGCCGGCGGTCACCTTGAAGCGCTTCGCGGCGCCCCGATGGGTCTTCTGTTTCGGCATCGCTGTCTCTTCGAAGTCGTTCTCGTCAGGTGCTTGTCGGGTGATGTGACGACCCCCGCGCCAGAGCGGGAGCCCCGAATGATAGCCGAGCCGGCGGGCCATGGCAACCCCGGGTGCCCGTGGGAGCGCTCCCGGCAGACTCCGGCTAGTAGTCTGATTCACGAATCCCTTGTCTTTCGTTGCGGCGCCGCGAGGCCGGATACCAG
>CAZIIB010000188.1:0-7015 GCA_964539125.1 uncultured Thermoanaerobaculia bacterium
GTGTAGGTGAAGCTGCCCGAGAAGGTGTTGTCGCAGCCCGTGGTCAGGTTCGTCACCGTGACGTCGAAGGTGGTCGGGAGGTAACGCTCCCCGCTGGTGCCGTCGTGGTTGTCGTCGCAGGTCTCGGTATCGAAGACGGACTTGGGAACCGGCGGGCTCTTGACTTTGATCTCGTCCGCGGACTCGCTCTGGATGGAGGCCGAGTAGTCGTCCCCGCCCTTCGAGACGCTCACCCGGACCGGCGGCTCGAAGCCCTGGCCGCCACCGCTGGCGCCGCTGATGGTGACCGTCGTCCCGCCGCCTTGCGGTCCGGTCGACGGCGACACCGAGATGATGACCGGCCTGGGCACGATGTAGGAGAAGCCGAGGTCGGCGGAACCGCTGTTGCCGGTGTTGATGTTGGTGACCGAGTAGCCGGTGACGTCGATCCGGCCGTTGCTCGGGCAGGAGTCGACCGGAACGCCCACCGTGACGATGACGATCTCGGTGCCGCTGACCGACAGGACCTGCTGGCCGACCCCGCCGAGGGATACGGCGACCGGTGCCTCGAAGCCCTGGCCGTGGATGGTCACGTGGGTGCCGCCGGTGTAGGGACCCGCGCCCGGACCGGCAGCCGTGATGATCACCTGGCTTCCGTACTGGAAGGCGGAGCTCGCGATCGTCGAGAAGCCGCTGTTGACGTTCTTGACCAGGATGTCGACGATCTGGTTCTGATTGTTTTGACCGAAGGACTCCGCCGGCGGCGTCACCGCCACGATCCTCGTGTTGGTCACCGACTCCACGGACGCCTCGACGCCGTTGAAGCTCGTCGCCGAACCGCCGCTGCCGAAGAAGACCTGAACCGGGCTCTCGAAGCCGTCGCCGTTGATCGTTACACGCGTACCGCCCTCGTTCGGGCCCGATGCCGGCGTCACCGAGAAGACCGCGGGCCGCTGGGCGGAGCCGCCGGGGGCGTAGGTGAACCCTCGGCCCAACGTGTCGCTCGCCTGCGTCGTCTCGTTCAGATTGATGGTCACCAATACGTCGACGGTCGACGTCGTGCCCACGGGCACGTTGGTCGCGGACGGAGGCGTGACCACCCGGATCCGGTTCGCCGCCACCGACAGAACTTGGGCCGGCGTGCCGCCGAAGGTCACCCGGACCGGCGTCTCGAAGCCGCCGCCCAGAATCGAGACGTGGTCGCCGCCCGACGGGCTTCCGGTGTTCGGGTCGAGAGCGTTGATGAAGAAGGTCGCCGGCTCCGCGATGGCGAGGATGGCCTGCCCGACGCTGTTCTCGAGCCGGGCCTGGATGACGACCGAGCCGCTCCCCTGGGCCGTGGGCGGGAAGTACGACGCGGTCGCGCGCCCGTTCAGGGTCTCCACGACCGCCGAAGTGGAGCCGCCCTGCGAACCGAAGGCACCGGCGCTGGCGGAGAGAACGACGGTGGTGCCGCTCGGCGGCGGCTGGCCGGTGTCCACGCGCACGACCCGGACGCTGACCGTCACGGGGTCGGTGCTGCCGGCCGGAATCTGGTTCGGGGACAGGGAGACGATGAGGTTGTAGGTCGCGTTGGACGGCCCGGTTCCCGGAGGGGTTCCGGGCTGTTGGGCCGGCTCGCTCGGAGAGTTGGCCTGGCACCCGATGAGGAGCAGCGGGAGCGCCATCAGGAGCAGACCCGCGTAGCGCACGGCGCGACGGGGGGCGGTCGGGTTGTGAGGACGTCTGGACATCGTTCCTATCTCCTAGAGGAGCGAGGGTCGGAATTCGACGGTGAAGCTCTGGGAGTCGGTCGCCACGTCCCTTCCCCCCAAGGTTCTCCCGAAGAACCGGAGCCGGAGATTGAGCCGGACGACGTCGCTTCCCGTCTCCTGATCGAAGCCGCCGTTGACGAACAGCAGGTCGGAGAGCGGCGGGTTCCGGAGCTGCTCCGAGCGCAAGATCGGCAGGTTGTTGAAGACGATCGTCCCGGACGGGGAGATCGAGCTGATGAGCTTCTCCACCAGCGGCGTCGGCACCGCATTCCCGGTGTCCGCCCGGGTGTAGACGACCTCGTAGCTGGAGAGCTCGATCGTCTGGAGATCGGTGGTGCCGAGATTCGGGTTCTGGACGATGGACGAGAGGGTGAGGCTGTCGATCGTCACGAGCCCGGCGGCGGCCGACTCCTCGACACCCACCTGCGAGGGGAGGCCGCTGAAGTTGGTGATCACCAGGGAGACGCCCCCGCTGTCCACTTTGCCGGCGTCCGAGCAGCCGGCGACCAGCAGGGGCAGACAGAGCAGGAGCAGCCAGGTGTTCAGGTGTCTCATCATCGTCTCCAAGCTAGAGCCGGACCACCCTCGGGGTGATGAAGATCAGGAGCTCTTGGTTCTCGTCGGACCGATCCCGGTTCTTGAACAGGTGCCCGATGATCGGGATGTTGGCCAGGCCGGGTACGCGCTGCTGGCCCTGGTCGGTCGAGACCTCGTAGATCCCTCCGATCACCGCAGTGCCGCCGTCCTTCACCAGCACCTGCGTCGTCGCCTCCTTGGTCGCGATCGGGGCGTTGGTCGCCCCGGGGACCAGGAACGCCGTCTGGACCTCGCGCTTCTGGATGCTGATGTCCATGACCACCGTGCCGTCGGCGGTGATCTGCGGCGTCACCTGGAGCTTCAAGGTGGCGTTGACGAACTGCACGCTCACGGTGTTGTTGGCTACCGTCTGGATCGGGATCTGCAACCCGCTCTGGATCTGGGCCGTGTGGTTGTTGAGGGTGGCGACCTTGGGGGTCGACAGGATGTTGACCAGGCCTTCATCCTCGGCCGCGTTGAGCACCGCGTCGAGGCGGAAGGTATTGAGGATGTTGCCGAACCCGATTCTCAGGAGGCCGTTCTGGCTTCCCGTCTGCAGATTCACCGAGCCGCTGGCATCGATGTTGTTGGGGAACTGGAGCCCCGTAGAGTTTCCGGTGGCCGGCCCGGCGACCCCCGTGAAGTCCCAGTTGATCCCGAGCGACCGGCTGAACCGCTTGGTGGTCTCGATGATCCGCGCCTCGATCATGACCTGGGGTTCCGGCTCGTCCAGGTTGTCGATGATCGCCAGCACCGTATCCATGTAATCGGGCAGCTCCGAGATGATCAGGGTGTTCGTCCGTTGGTCGACGATCACGTTGCCGCGCTGCGAGAGGATTCCGCCGGATCCACTCCGCCGCAGGATGCCGGCGACGTTGGCCGCGCTGGTATAGGAGAGCCTCTTCATGACCGTCTCGAGGGGTATCGAGAGGGCTCTGGCCGCCTCGAGCTGCTGGCGTGCCTGGGCCTCCTGCTGGAGGTCCTTGAGGGGCGCGATCCTCATGATGTTGCCTTCGACCTCGTAGCCGAGGCCGTTGATCTTGAGGATCTGCTCGAGGGCCTGATCCCAAGGGACGTTCTCGAGCTCGACGGTCACCCGCCCCTTGACGTCGGGCTGGATGACGATGTTCAGCCCGGCGATCTTCGAGAAAGAGCGCAGGGTTTCGACCACGTCCGCGTCGCGCAGCGTCATGTCGATCGGGGCCCCGGTGTACTTCTTCTCACCGGAGACCTGGTGGGTGCCGAAGCGCAGACCCGAAGCGGCGCCCTGTCCCTTTGCCGCTCCCGGAGCCTGGATCTGGACCTCGGTGGGACCGAAAACCGACGCGTCGCTGGGCGGTACCGGAGCCTCTTCGCTCGGGGTCGCCGCAGCCCCCGCGGCGGACTCCGACATCGGCTGGGCGGCCGGCGTCGTCGCAGGCGGCGGGCTCGCCGGCTCGATCTGGACCTTCGGCCGCGGCGCGGGCTCCGCGGGCGTCGGAGCCGGAGCCGCCGGCGGCACGTTCGAGACCTCGATCGACTGAGCGGGCGCCGGAGCCGTCGGCTGCGGCGGTGCCGGAGGCTGCGGGGCGGGACGACTGGGCGGCGGCACACTGGCCGCGGCCGACTGATCCTCGAAGCTCACCACCAGGGCGTCGTCCTTCCGCTCGAGGTGTGGATACCTGGGTTGCCGGAGGTCGAAGACGACCCGGGAGACCGGTTCCGGGAAGGGCTTGAACTGCGCAACCCGGACCCGTTCGACCGGCCCGGAGGCGACCGGGATGAGCGGGCGGCCGCTCTGGTTGACGACGCCGGCGAGGTCCACCACGAAGCGCTCGGGGTCGCTCAACCGGAAGGTCGAGTAAGAGAACTCGCCGTCGCCCTCGATCCGGACGACGGTCTGCCCCGAAGCGGAGCTGACCTCGACCTTGTTGAGGCGCGACGCCGTGGCGCCGGTGGGCGCCGGACCGACCACGGGTTGATCCGGGGTGCCGAGGGCGGGCTGCGGCTGAGGCTGCGGCATGGCCGGCGCCGGCTCGGCCGGTTCCAGGACCGGCTCCGGAGCCGGAGCCGGCTCCTCCTCGGCGATCGGCTCGAAGGCCAAGCTTCCGGACTCTTGCGCGGCCGGCTCTCCGACCGGGCGAAGCTCCACCAGGAGGCGGTTTCCGTCCGCGCGGAGCTTCTGCTCCACATCTTCGCGGGTCGCGATCACCAGGCGCGACATGGGCCGGGTTCCGGCCTGCTCCTCGGCAACGGTGACCCTCGAAACCAGCCCGCTCTTGGGGGCGAGGTCCTTCACCCCGGACGCGACCGAGGAGTTGGGCAGCTCCACGACCACATTGCCGTCGGCGTCCCGGAAGCTGGTCCACACGGGCGGCCCGCTGGAGGTGATCTCGACCGTCGTCTCCGGCGCGCCTTCGCGGACCTCGACTCCGGTGACCCGGATCGGCTGCGGCGCGGTCGCCTCGGTGGCCGATGGTGCCTCGGCGGCGGGCTCCATTGGCGGCTGGGCGGTGGGCTCCTTCGGAGCCGACGAGTGGCAGCCGGCCAGCGCCGCCACGAGCGTCACCACGAGCACCATCGCCGCCCACCCGGCCGGTCTCCGAAGCCAGGTGGCGAAGGCGGTCTCGCGCCCGCTTCGCCCATGGCCCAGGGAGCCGGCACTGGCGTGCCGCCTTCTCTGCACCCTTCCACGAGTCTTCACGACATCTCCCATGGCGCTCACCTCATGCTTGCGCGACCGCGGCTGCGTCGCCGGTCCTCATCCCTTCTCCGGGTTCAGGGTCTTGACGACTTCGCGGAACGGTTTCAACGCCGTCGGATCCTGGACGATCTGCTTGAACACGATCTCGTTGTCGGTGATCCGTACGATGTCGCCGTCGTACAGCTGATCTCCTGCCTTGACCAGATAGCTCTTCTCGTTCTCCGCCGACTGGACCTGGGCCACGTACCCTTCGTCGGTGCGGAAGATCCCGGTCACGATCACCTCGTCGATCAGAAGACCGGGAATGCCCTCCGGGCGCGGGCCCTGCAGGTTCGGGAGCTGCGTCGTCACGAGCAACGACTTGAACGGGTCGCGTCGAGTGCCCGGGTCGTAGCTGTACCCTTCGCCGGCCAGCACCTGCTCCTCGCCGGCGAGCAGCTCGTCGATGTCCTTGGTGTCGGTCTGGGAGCCGGTCTGGGTCGAGCCGGCCGCAGCCCCTTCCTCACCCGAAGATTGGCCCGAGGCCGGGCTCTGAGCCTGCGCCGGGTCCTGACCCTGGCTCTGCGCCTGATCCTGGGCCTGGTCCTGGGCCGCCCGGGCCGATGCCGGAGCGGCGCACAGGCAACTCAGGCCCAGGAGGAGGACGAGCCCGCCGGCCAGCCAGTGTCTCGGGCTCATGGCGCGCCTCCTCCGGTCTGCCCGGGGCCCGCCCCCTCGCCAGGGGCGGGGGTGTCCGGCGGCGGTGGCGCATAGACGAAGGTCTTGGCCACGAAGCTCGTGGTCAGCGTGTGGCCTTCGGTTTGCCTGGGCAGCGCCCGGATCGTCAGGTCCTCGATGTTGAAGATCCGGGGATACCGGCGGATCTGGTCGAAGAAGATCGCCAGGTTGTGGTACCGGCCGTCCAGCGTGATCGTGATCGGCCACTCCTTGTAGAAGTCCTTCTGGGTGAGCCGGCCGGGTTGGAAGACCTTGAGGTCGAAGTCGCCCCGCTCGGCCAGATTCCTCACGTTGCGCAGGATCTCCTGGGTGTTCAGCCGAGCCGGCAGGATGCGGAGCAGCTTGTCGAGCTCGAGCTCCAGGCGCCGGACCTGCTCGCGGAACTGTGGGAGCCGGGCGCGCGCGGAACGGCCCTCCTGGATCTTGGTCTGGAGATCCTCGAGCTGGGCCTGGAGCGACCTGATGTCCAGCTTGATCGGCGCCAGCCAGAGGTAGTGGGCGAGCCAGAACAGGAGCCCACCGACCAGCAGCCCGACGATCAGGCCGTAGTACCAGGGCTTCCCTTCTAGACCGGTCTCGATGGCCACGTGCCTCTCCTCTCCCCGCCCCGGTTACCCGTCGGTTCCTGCTCCGGCGCCGGATCCGGCGTCGGAGCTCGTGTCGGTCGCCGCGGCGTCGCCCTCACCGGCACCGCCCTGGTCGGTCTTCGGCGGCGTCAGGGAATAGTCCACGTCGATGCTGAACCGGTAGACGTCGCCGGCCTCGTTGACCGTCCCGAGATGCGGCTCCATGAACTCCGGCACCTTGTCGAGGTTCTCGAGGAAGTTCGAGATGGCGTTGACGTTGAAAGCCCGGCCGCTCAGCCGGATCGAGTTCGACTTGACCTGCATCTCGTCGAGCCACAGGAGCTCGGGGAGGGCGCGCGAGACCGCGTCCATCACCCGCACCGGCCCCTTTTGCTGATTCTTCAGGTTGGTGATGACCTCGATCTTGCGCTCCAGGTCGGCCTGTTTCTTCTTGAAGTCCTCGACCTCCTGGAGGATCGGCTTGAGACGCTCGACCTCGGCCTGGGCCGCCGCCACCTCCTGGCGAACGCCCTCGCGCCTCCGGTCGAGGATGAACCAGTACCCGACGATCAGGATCACGCCGAGGAGGATGCCCGCGACCAGCGCGATGTTCGTCCAGTTCCTCTCCGCGAGCGCGGCGGTCCGGGTCTTGCGGACGGCCGCCGGGCGCCTGCCTTCGGCGAGCAGGTTGATTCGGATCACGGCTCAGTCCCCCACCTGACGAATCGCCAGGCCGACCG
>CAZIIB010000189.1:0-7009 GCA_964539125.1 uncultured Thermoanaerobaculia bacterium
TCCTCTTCGGCGGCGCCGGCCTCGGCTTCTACCTGCTCCTCACCGAGCCCCAGGGACCGCCGACCGCCGAGCCGCCGAGCACCTAAACGAGAGACGAACGGAAGAGCGCCGTCTTGGCCTCCGAGTACGATCCTCTGTTCGGCTCCGGCAGCGAGGGGGACGACCCGGCGGACGCCCAGTCCCTGGAGACGGTGCGCCGACAGTTCGCCCGGGCGAGCCAGCCGTTCCTCTCCTCGCCGGTCGTGTGGCTCGCCTGGGCGGTGGTCCTCCCCGCCGCCGCCCTCCTCACCTCGCCCCTGGGTGCGCGGTTCGGTCCGGCGGGAATCCTGTTCCTCTGGTCAAGCGCGATCCTCGCCGGCGGTGCGATCGAGATGCTCGCCATCCGGCGCCGCCGGGGCTCGGGCCGTCGCTCGCCTCTCGCGACCTGGGCCCTCCGGGTGCAGGGAAACCTCTCGTTCGTCGGGCTGGTCCTCTCGGCGGCCCTGCTCTGGGCGGGGCTGAGCTGGGAGCTCCCCGGGCTCTGGCTGCTCCTCCTGGGGCACTCCTTCTACACCCTGGGCGGCCTCTCGTTCCGGCCCATGCGGACCGCCGGAGCGATCTTCCAGGTGGGAGGCCTCGTGGCGCTCTGGCCCGGTGCGCCCTCCCTGCCCGCCTTCGCCGCGGCGGCCGCCACCGGCTGCTTGTGGCTGGCGTGGGGGATCTGGCGCAGGTAGATCCGTCAGGCCAGGTAGGTCTCCGACCCGCTCACCCGGTCGGCGAAGGAGCGGCCGCCGGCGAAGGCCAGAAGGGCCGGGAGCCCGAGGAGCAGCATGGTCACCAGGGCACCCAGCCAGCGCCGCGCCGTCTGGCTGAAGGTCAAGCTCTCCCCGTCCGCGGTGCGCGCCGCGAGCCCGGCCCAGGCCATGCCGGGCGTCTGGCCCCAGAAGGCCAGCGGCAGGACGTGGTAGAGGAACGAGAAGACCAGCAAGAAGAGGATCAAGGCCGGCCAGTCGCCCAGGCCCGCCTCGACGCCGAGCAGACGGGCGCCGAAGAGCAGCGCCAACGCCATACCCAGGTGGATCGCCAGATCGGCCAGGCCGGCGAACCACCGGGCCGAGAGCGGCGCGCGGCGAAGGGCCCGGCGGGCACCGGAACCGACCTCGAGCTCCTCGACCGGGAGGAGGCGCTCGGGCGGGACCTCCTGCGGGCTACGCGGCTCGATCCGGTGAGAGACCTCTTCCAGATCCTCGGTCTCCCGGGGGTCCTCGAACAGGGGAGGCTGGGCCGGATGGAGCCGCTCGGCCTCCGCCGCCTCCTCCGCCGGACGCGCGCGACGCTCGGCGGCGGGCTCCTCGGGCCGACGCTCCGGCGGCTCGAGCGGCAGGTCGAACAGGCCGGGGTCGTCCTGTCGGTTCCTGCGGCGAGCCATGTCAGCGGAAGGGCAGGTACTTCACGTAGATGCGGTAGAGGAGGTCCTTCTGGCGGTGCTCGTAGGTCTGGGCGAAGAGGTAGAGCCGCTGGAGGTCGCGGTCACCGGGCACCACCTCGAGGGCCTCGTTGAACTCCTTCGCCGCGGCCATCGTGTCCCCTCTCTGCAGCTCGCGGACGCCACGGTTGTAGTAGCTGTCCACGATCAGGCGCCGCACGTCGCGGTTCGTGGGATCGGCCTGGTACAGCTTCCAGAGCTTGGGCAACACGAACTCGTACTCGCCCTGATGGAAGAGCTCGATCTCCTCCTTCAGAGGCTCGAGCTCCTTGCCCGCCGCCTGGAACCGATCGAGGTCCCGGCCGTCGAGCTCGGAGATCTTGCCGGCGCGGTCGAAGAGCTCGAGCGCCCGCAAGTACTCCTTCTGCTCGTAGGCGGTGTTGGCCTCGTGAAGCAGTCGGTTGCGGCGCGCGGCGGCTTCGGGGGCGATCGTCTCGGTCTCCTCGGCCGGCTTCTTCGGCACCTCCCACTCGGCGATCAGCTTCTGGGCCGCGGCGTAGCGCGGACTGTCGGGCGGGATGCGCTTGAGCTGTCCGAGGGCCATCGCGGTCTGGCCGCGGTCGTGGAGGCTCTGGGCCCGCTCGATCGGGTCGGGGGCGGGCGGGGCGGGCTGTGCCACCTCTTCCTCGGCGGTCGAGTTGGGGAAGAAGCGCTCCTTGTTCTGGTAGACGAACCAGGCCGCGACCACTACCAGCACCAGCACCGCCCCGCCGATGATCAGGAACGAGCGGCGGCCCAGGTCCCGCTTGACCGCCGAGCCGCGCACGCCCGCGGTCACCTCCGCCTCGCCCTCCGGCGCTCGTTCCTGAACCTCTCCCGGCGCGGGCGGCACCAGAATCTCCTCTTTGAGCTCCTCGTCGCCCACCGGGTGGCCGTGAGCCGCCAGGTCCGACAGGTCGAACGAACCGAGCTGACCCATGGAGGCCGTGTCGTCGGGCGACGGCTTGGTGACCTTGACCGGCGCTCCGCTCTCCATCTGCTGGAGATACTCGCGCGCCGCCAGATGATTCGGCTGGGCCTCGATCACGTGCTGGAACCGCGCCCGGGCCGTCTCCTGGTCTCCGGCCTCGAGGGCGTCGAGCCCCTCGTGGAAGACTTCCTCGATCTCGCGCTCCTGCTCCGCCTTGAGCCGCCGCGCCTCTTCGATCCGCCGCGCGGCCTCTTCGTGATCGACGTCGATCAGGAAGATCCGCGACCAGGCGTCGATCGCCCCCTGGTAGTCCCCCGCTTCCGAAGCTCGTTGTCCCTCGGCCAGGAGCTCGGCGATCCGATCGTCACCCTCCGCCTCACCGCCTCCCGCGAGCGGGGCCGAAGCTCCCGGCTCCGGGACCGGCTCCGGCTCGGCCGGCGCGGCCGGCGCGGGTTCCGCCGCGGGTTCGGCGACCGCTTCGGATGCTTCGGCCTGCCGGCGCTCGAGCTCGGCGAGCTTGGGGTTTTCCGGATCGAGGGATCGAGCCTTGTCGAGCGCCACGCGGGCCCGCTCACCGTCTCCCGAGGTGAGGGCGGCGTCGGCCTCGCGCAGAAACGCTTCGACGTACGGCTGCGCCTCCATCCGCGACTGGGCGGTCTCCACGAGGCGCCCGAGCTCGGGGTCGGCCATGACCGCTTCGCGCGCCTCGGCGGCCCGCGCCAGCACCCCCTCGAAGTCACCGGCCGCCAGGCGCCGGGCGAGCTCCGGGCCCAGCTCGGCGGAGGGCGCGGCCGGTGCGCTCGCGGTCGGGGGCGGTTCGGACGGTCCGGGGGAGGCCCCGGCGTGAGGCGGCTGACCGGCCGGTTCCCCGGCAGCCGAGGGCAGCTCGATCTCTTCGAGATCGAAGAGGTCGTCGACCGGAGGATGGATCGCCGGTCCCGGAGAGGCCGCGGGAGGAGGGCCCGGCTCGGGCAGCTCCTCGGGCGGGGCGGCTTCCGGTTCGAGGCCGCCCAGCGCCTGCCGCAGGTCCGACACGTCGGCGGAGCCCACGGCGGAGCTCACCCGCTCCTTGAGCGTCCGGGCCGGTGCGAACTGGGGATCGAGCTCGAGGATGAAGTCGCAGCCGAGGGTCGCCTCCTGGCGCTTCCCCGTCTCGGCCAGCTCGAGGCTCTGCTCGAAGGTGGCCAGGATTCGGTGCTTCACCTCGTCGCCGAGGGACGTGTTGCCGGGGTAGCTCATGGTGATCGCGAACGCGGCGGAGACCGGAAAATTCAACGTATCGTAACAGAGCCCCCGGAGAGCCGACAACCGGCTCTCTGTCCGTGCTTTGCCGCCGCCAGGCCGGGGTCGGTCGCCCCCTCAGCGGGCGCGGAGGGCCTCGAGCAGCCGGTGGGGCAGGCTCGCGAAGCTGCCTGACGACATGGTCACCACCACGTCGCCGGGAGCCGCCTCCTCGAGCGCCCGCGCGAAGAGCTGGTCGATGCTCGCCGTGGCCTCGGCTTCGATCCCCGAACCGGCCAGCTCGCGGGCGAGCTCCGCGAAGTCGATCCGCTCCTCCGGCGCGAGCCTCTCGGCGTAGTAGAGGGGGGCGAAGAGCACCCGGGCCGCCTCCCGGAACGCCCGCGAGTACGCTTCGCGCAGGAAGACACGGCCGGCGGTCAGGCTGCGCGGCTCGAACAGCGCGACCAGCCGGCGGCCCGGGTAGCGCCGGGCGAGCGCCGCGAGCGATTCGGCGACCGCCGTCGGGTGGTGGGCGAAGTCGTCGACCACGGTGACCCCCGCGGCGGTGCCGAGCTCGTCGAGGCGCCGGGCGACCCCATGGAAGCGCGCGAGAGCTTCGGCCACCTCGCCAGCCGGGAGGCCGCGGTGGCGGGCCGCGGCCCAGACGCCCAGGGCGTTGGCGACGTTGTGCCGGCCGGGAACGGCGAGGCGGAGGGCGAAGCGCTCGGGCGCTTTGCCGGGATCGGTGCCCGGCGGAGCGGTGCGGTCGAGGATCGTCAACCGGGTGCCCTCCGGACCGGCGTCGATCCCGGCGAGCCCATCCTCGACGGTGACGTCCGCCGGGGACTCCGGCGCGAGGCCGTAGGTGACCACTCGGCACCGGGCGGCACCGGCGAGCGCGAGAACCTCCGGGGCGTCGGCGCACGCCACGACCAGGGCCTCCTCGTCCATCCCGCCGATCAAGGCGGCGTAGGCGTCGAGCAGGGCCTCGTGCGTGGGGTACAGGTCGGCGTGGTCGTGCTCGGCGCTGGTCAGGATCAGCGTGTCGGGCCGGTAGTGGAGGAACTTGGGCCCGCGGTCGAAGTAGGCGGCGTTGTACTCGTCGCCCTCGACGAGGAAATCGGTCCCACCCCCTTCGTGGAAGCTCTCCGGCAGGTCCTTGGGCAGGCCGCCCACCAGGTATCCGGGATCGGCTCCACAGGCCGTCCAGACCCAGGCGCACATGGAGGTCGTGGTGGTCTTGCCGTGGGTGCCCGCCACCACCACCCGGTGCCGCTCCGCCAGGAAGAACCGCCACAGCGCCTGGGGCATGGAGATGCGCTCGAGGCGGCCCTCGGCGTGCAGGCGCTCGGCGGCCAGGGCTTCCGGGTTGTCCCGGGGCACGGCGTTGCCCACCACCACGAGGTCGGGGGGCGGATCGAGCCGGCCCGGGTCGAACCCGACCAGGGGGCGGATCCCGGCCCGGTCGAGTAAGCTGCTCATGGGAGGGTAGAGGGGAGTGTCCGACCCGGCCACCCGGTGGCCCCGACCTCGCAGAAGGCACGCGAGCGGCGCCATCCCCGTCCCGCCGATGGCGATGAAGTGGATGCGCAGCGAGTCTGTCGCAGGGGAATTCTTCACCGACCCGATTGTTGGGTAAACAGCCGAACGAAACCGCTCAGCGCGGCCGAGGGCCGCGGCCGAGACCGTCCAGGAGGAGATCGAAGGTATGAGACGTCTTGCGCACCGAGCCATTCTGACACTTCTGGTGGCCAGCCTGCTCATCCTGCTGCCCTCCGTGTCCCGCGCCGAGGATGCGGTGGGGCCGAAAGCGGTGGTCGAGGAAACCGTCATCGACGTCGGCAAGGTGCCGGTGGGCCGGCCCGTCGAGGCGACGTTCAAGATCGAGAACCGGGGCACCGCGCCGCTCTCGATCACCCAGGTCCACCCGGCGTGTGGCTGCACCGTCGCCGACTACGACAAGACGATCGCCCCGGGCGAGACCGGGGAGGTGCACGCGAAGGTCGACACCAAGTCGATGGCGGGGCCGATCGCCAAGGCGGTCACCGTCTACACCGACGATGTGGCGAACCCGCGGATCCTCCTCACCGTCAAGGCGCTGATCCAGCCCTTCCTGAGCATGAACCCCGGCTATGCCCGCTTCACGTCGATGGTGCACGAGGACCAGGACCAGACCAGCTCGCAGATCCTCTGGGCCGACGACTTCAACGACCTGAAGGTCGTCAAGGTCGAGAGCCCCGCGCCCTGGATCGGGGTGAGCTACCGGCCGGCGAAGGACACGGAGCGCCAGAAGGACGTCGAGGGCAAGCAGTGGCGCATCGACATCACCCTGTCGAAGGACGCCCCCGTCGGGCCGGTGGCCGACAACGTCGTGGTGACGACCAACGATC
Source organism: uncultured Thermoanaerobaculia bacterium (assembly GCA_964539125.1). Classification (GTDB taxonomy): domain Bacteria; phylum Acidobacteriota; class Thermoanaerobaculia; order Multivoradales; family DATKCC01; genus CAVUBL01. The sequence continues at coordinate 5,987 of CAZIIB010000189.1, forward strand.
CCGACCAGGACACCATCGAGATCCCGGTCTCGGGCTACGTTCGCCCGATCGTCGCGGTGACGCCGCCGAAGGTGGACTTCGGCAAGGTCGACCCGGCGAAGGACCAGAAGTGGGGCCTCCTGGTGCGGAACTTCGGCTCGCAAACGATGGAGATCCAGCAGGTCGAGAGCAGCGTCCCCGGGATGAAGGTCGACGTCGAGCCGATCGAGAAAGGCAAGCGCTTCAAGCTGGTCTTCACGCCGAGCCCGGAGATGGCGAAGGGCGCCTTCGACGGCCAGGTGAAGCTGACGACGAACCTTGCGAAGCAGAAGACGATCACGGTGCCGGTGAAGGGCGAGGTGATCTAGCGGAACACCCCCGCAACCCCTCTGATCCCCTTCCCTCCCGACCCCTCCGCTCCGCGGCGCGGTGCCCGGGGGCAAGGGGACGCCCCCTCCCATCATTCGGTGAGGAGGGCCTCTTCAGGGCTTGCCCCACATCTCGGCCTCGTCCTTCGGCTCGGCGGGCCTGCGGTCGTCCTTGGCGAGCACCGCCTCGACCTCGCGGAGCGTTCCGGCGAGGGCCTCGGCCTGGAGCTCCCCGAGCCGTGCGATGCCGGCCAGCGCCAGGTCGATGAGCCGGTCCATCTCGTCGCGCGAGAAGCTGCGCCGCTCGCCGGTTCCCTGGACCTCGATCAGCGAGCCGTCGACGGTGGCGACCACGTTCATGTCGACCTCGGCCTCCGAGTCCTCCACGTACTCGAGGTCGAGCACCGGCGTCCCTCCCACGACACCCACCGACACCGCGGCCACCGGCCGGCGGAGCGGCCACTGCGTGATGTCGCCGGTCAGGAGCAAGCCGGCGGCCGCCTGAGCGAGCGCCACGTAGGCGCCCGTGATCGCGGCCGTTCGGGTGCCGCCGTCGGCCTGGAGGACGTCGCAGTCGACCGTGACGGTGCGCTCGCCGAGGGCACCCAGGTCGGCCACCGAGCGCAGGCTCCGGCCGATCAGCCGCTGGATCTCGGCGGTGCGGCCCGAGGGCCGG
>CAZIIB010000190.1:0-7005 GCA_964539125.1 uncultured Thermoanaerobaculia bacterium
CGCTCGGGAAAACTCGACTCACCTGTCACGAAGTGAGCCTTTGTAGATGTCTAGCGCCCACCGGCCAGCCGGAACGGGCGAAGCCGCTAGATCTCGTCCACGAAGCTCGGCTTGAGTCGGCGGAACAACCAGAGACCGGCGGCGGGCAGCGCCACGGCCGCCACCCCCAGGCCGATCGCCGCGGGGCCGGGTGCGAAGGGCCTGCCGAGGAACGCCGAGCGGTAGAGGGAGATCAGAGGGGTCAGGGGATTGGCCTCGATCCAGGGGCGGAAGCGCTCCGGCACCATCCCGAGGGGATAGACGATCGGGGTGAGGTAGAACCAGCCCGAGAGGACCATCCCCAGGACCTGGGCGGTGTCGCGGAAGAACACGTGAACCGGGGCGAGGAGCAGGCCGAGGCCCAGGGTGAGCGCGATCTGGAGCGGCACCGCCAGGAGCAGCCAGAGCAGGTGCGGCGCGGAGAGCCCGCCCAGCACGAGCAAGACCACCACGAAGACGCCGGCGGCGATCACCTCGTGGAGCAACGCTCCGAGGACGATGGAGACCACCAGGACCTCCGAGGGGAAGCGCAGCTTCTTGACCAGGGCCGCGCTGTCGGTGATCGCCGTCGAGGAGCGCTGCACCCCCTCCTGGATCGCCATCCAGGGCAGCAGCCCGGCGAACAGGAAGACGCCGAAGTTGGTCGTCGGGTACCCGAACTGCTCCAGCTTGATCCGCATCACCGTGGAGAACAGGAAGGTGAACAGGAGCAGCAGCCACAGGGGCTGAATGAACGACCAGAGGAACGAGAGCAGAGAGCCCGCGTAGCGCCCCTGGAAGTCCCGACGGACCAGCTCCCGGATCAGGAACAGATGGTTGCGCTGGAGCATGGCGGAAAGGGCACGTGCGCGGCGGGTGGACTCGTCCCGGGAGGGGACGGCGGCATTATATAGAGGATTCCGGAGCCACCGCCGATGAGCGCGAAGCATGGTCGGCGGCACGGCGAATCCTGCGACCGAGACCTTCTTGACAGCGAGGACCGTCGCGATTATGCTGTTCTCCTATCGCCGGAGCATGCCGAGACGACATAACGTTGAAGCGACGCCGAAAGCGACTGTCATGGCCACCCCCAAGATCCGCCAGGTCCAGCTCGTCGGGCGCAAGATCCGACAGCTCCGCAAGACGCACAAGCTCACCCAGACCGAGCTGTCGTCGCGAATCGGGATCCAGCAAAGCGACCTCTCCCGGATGGAGAAGGGTGAGTACCGGGTGAGCCTGGACAACCTCTTCAAGATCCTCGCCGAGTTCCGCATGTCGATCGGCGAGTTCTTCGAGGAGATCGCCGAAGAGTCGATCAGCCCCCGCGACCTCCAGGTCCTCAAGGGCTTCAAGGAGCTCGACGAGGAGTCGCAGCAGGAGGTCGAGGACTTCATCGCCTTCAAGCGCAGCCAGGGAAACGGACCGGAGGATTGAGGCGAGGAGTCGAGCGAGGTATACTCCGCTGACGGACGTCCCACCATGCTCACGACCGTGACCGAGCCGCCGCGCTTCGACGAGCGCATCGAAGCCCTGATGGAGAGGGGCGCGAGGCTTCTCGCTGCGGAACGGTACGAGGACGCCCGGGGCACGTACCTCGAGGCGGAAGGACTCGCCCGGCAACTCGGGAGCTCGCACGCCGAGGACCGGGCCTTCGTGAGCCGGTCGGCGGTTCAGATGGCCATCGAGCGGGGCCTTCCCCAGGAGCTGATGCAGCGCCACCGCGAGATCCTCATGAGCGGCGAGGATCCCGTGAACTGCTTGCTCGCCGCCTACAACATCGCGCGGGCCTACGAGTTCGCGAAAGAGGTCCGCAAGGGGCTGTTCTACGCCCAGATCGCCCTCGACCGCTCCCGGCTTCTCGACCGCCCGGACGATATCGCGAGCAGTCACAACCAGATCGGCAACTTCCTCCTGGCGCAGAGCCGGTTCGAGGAAGCCTGCAAAGAGTACGAAGAAGGTCTGGCTCTGCTGCCGCCGGATGCGAGCGTGGACAAGGCCCTGATCCTCACGAACCTGGGCTACGCACGAATCGTCCTCGGGCGGAGTGACGGCCTCTCCTTGATCTACCAGTCCTTGCGGCTGCTCCATCGCCTCGGTGCTCGCCGCGAGACCATCTTCCCCCACCTCGATCTCTGTTTCGGTCTGCTCGAGGTCGGGAGCTACCGCCACGCCTTGCGCCACGGAGTACGCGCGCTGGCGCTGGCGGAGGAGGCCGGCGAGCACGACTCGATCAAGCACGCCCTGTTCCTCCTGGGAGAGGTCGCGCAAGAGAGCGGCGACCCGAGCCTGGCGAGGGAGCACTTCCGCCGACTTCAGGAGCGTTACTTTCCGGCCTCACCCCACCTCGCCGATCTTCTGCTCACCGTCGACGTGCGCAAGCTGATCAACCTCAAGGCATGATCATGGCCGCCCGCATCTTCCACCGCAGCGTTCCACTGCTCGTGGCCCTTGCCCTGGCCGCGCTGCCGGCCTCTGGCCAGCAGCGCGATGCGACGATCGGAGCACAGGGAGAGCTCTACCAGGTGCACGAGGGCGCCTACGGCGAGCTCTTCCCCGGACAGAATCTGGCCGACCCGGCGAACTCCGCCCTCGCCCTCGACGTCACCTACCCCGACCAGTCGCACGAGCGGTTCCTCGTGCCGGACAGCGAGTCCGACGACGTGGACTCGAACGCCTCCGTGCTCTTCGAGGGCAACTCCGGCAACCTCTATCTTCTGTGGAAGTCGCAACACAACGTGATCCACACGCTGCTCAACCTGGTCAGCTTCCACGACGGTGAGTGGGGCGAGCCGATCGAGATCTCCGGCAACCCGTTCGGCTGGAAGGGCAGCCCACAGTTCGCCGTGACCCGCGACACCTTCCACACCATCGAGGACGACGGGAGCCTCCGGACCTGGGCACGAACCGTGGTCCACCTCCTGTGGTGGGAGGAGGTAGATCTCGGCGAGCCGGCCCCCTTCTACTCCCCCGTCACCCTGATCGACGGCGAATACACGGGGTCGAACCAGGTCTACCGGCTGGACGAGCTGCTCGCCGACGCTCTCGGCTCGCCGGCTCCGGTTGCGCCGAACTTCGACCTGGCGCGCGCCCTGAAGATCGAGGCCGGCGCCAACGCCAACAGCGCGACCGTGGGATTCGTCGATCCGTCGAGCGGTCAGCTCGTCTCCGCCACGCTCCAGCCGATCCCCGGCGAGATCGGCTCGCTGGCGGACCGCATACGGGCGCAGATCATTCGAGTGGGGAGCAAGCTGGCCGTCGGCCAGCCGGGAGCGCTAGCCGGTCAGATACGGGATCAGGTGGCCTACGACGGGACGCTCCTCGGCTTCCATCCGAGCGTGACGAACTATCTCGCGGCTCAAGTGTTCTCCGGGGTCTCTAGCGCGGATCCGGCAGAGCCGATGGAGAACCTCGCCGACAAGATTCGCGCCCAGATCATCAGGGTCGGTGCCCGCCTGACCGGCGGCGGTATCGGCCAGATCTCCGCCAAGGACTCCTTCTTGACCGCCGATCTGCCGACCTCCGAGAGCGGGACGACCGGACCGGCGGGCCAGATGCGGATCCTCGTGACCTCGGTGAGGCCGTCGCCGCAAACTGGTTCGGACGACGTCGCCCTCCACCTCTCGCGGAACGGCCGCGCAGCGCTGGTCTCCTGGGTCGATCACGGTGTGGTCAACTACCGGGAGAGCCAGGGCGAAGGCTGGAGCGCCCCCCACTTGCTCCATCTCGGCGTGAATCTCGACCTCGCCCACGCCCGGCAGATCCTCGACCAGCGCGCCGACGAGCGCTGCGTCGAGTAGCGAAGTCCGAGGTCTGTCTCCCAAGGGCCCGCGAGCCAGGTCCCGAGAGACCCTCACCTCCCCGCGGCATTGACTTGAGTGGAAATGGCGTTGTAGCATTCCCGGCAAGATCGTTGAAGGTGGTCCGCACTCGGCAGGTTCAGAGGAGAAGCCCAGCCATGGCCGACGACACTGGCACTCGATTGTACGCGCAGTATGAGGCCCTCAAGGACCACGGCTCGGAAACGTTGCGCCGGGGCAGTCTTCGGGAGGCGTTGGTCGAGTTCGACCGGGCCCTCGATCTGGCGAGGCGGATCGGGGAGCGCAGCCTCGAGGACGTCGCTTTCTGTAACCGGAGCGCCGTGGCCATCCGGTTGCAGCGCGAGGACGGCTCGGTGCCGGTGCTGCGTCAAATGCTCCTCCGGACCGCCGATCCCCAGGTGGCCTTCTTGAGCTCCTACAACCTCGCGCGGGCCTACGACAACCGCAAGAACTACCGGAAGGCTCTCTTCTATGCTCGGATCGCTCATCGCTACGCGCTCGACCTCGGTGATCCCGGGCAGCAGGCTTCCGCGCTGAACTGGATCGGGAACGCCCTGGTCGCCCTCAACGACTTCGGCGGTGGCCTGGAGATGTACCGGCAGGGCAATGCGCTGATCGACGGCGAGGAGTCGGAGCGGCGGTCGCTCCTCCTGAGCAACCTCGGCTACTGCCTCCTGCTCACCGGCGAGACCCCACAGGGTTTCCGCTCGGTCATCCTGGGGCTTCGGATGGCCCGCCGGCTGAGGACTCCGGTCGCCGAGAGCGTGGGCCACCTCTGTCTTGCGTTCGCGCACCTCCTCGTCGAGAGGCCGTGGCATGCCGCCCGTCATGGCGCCGAGGCGCTGGACCTCGCAGAAGAGCACCAGGACCCGCCGACGGTGAAGCTCGCGCTGCTCCTCCTGGGCGGGGCCTACAAGCAGGCGGACAAGCTCGAAGCCGCCTTGGAGTGCTTCGAGGTCCTGCAACGGACCTTCTATCCCGGCATGTCCCAGGTGCCCGAGATGCTCCTCGGGGTCGACATCTGCCGAGTGATCAATCTGCGGGGCTGACGCCATGAAGATCCGAGCCTCCCTTCTAGCAGTCGTCTCGCTCGCTCTGGGCTTCAGCCCCGCCTTGGCCACCGAGGCACCCGACGCCAACTCGGTCGCGGCGACGGCTCTAGGCGACGAGGGGAACCTCTATCAGGTCGTCACCGGCACCTTCGGCGATCTGTCCCCGAAGAGCAAGAGTGAGCCTGCCGGCAACCCGGTCCTGGCGCTCGACGTCACCCGGCCCGACGGAACCCGCCAACGGACTCTCGTTCCGGGAACCGAGGGCCACGAGGTCGAAGGCCCACCCTCGGTGGTCTTCGAGGACGCCTCGGAGCGCCTCTACGCGGTCTGGGAGAGCAAGCGGACGCCGACGGTCTCGCGCCTGCTCCTGGCGAGCTTCGGCCCCGACGGCTGGTCCGAGCCCATCGAGATCTCCGGCGACGTGGCCCCCCTCAAGGACGAGCCCCGGATCCTCATCGGCCGCGACCGCTTCGCCGTGCACGAGGCCCCCGACGAGCTCCAGTCTCGCAACCGGACCGTCATCCACGTGCTCTGGCGGGAGGAGGGTTCGGCCGGGAGCGGTCTCTTCTACACCCCGGTGATCCTGGAAGCGGGCAAGTACGTCGGCTGGAATCCCGTGGTGGCGCTGGCGGATCTCGAGCCGGAGCTGACCGGCGAGCCGGAGCCCGAGGCCGCCGATCTGCTTCGAAACCCGGTGCTCGCTCCCGGCCAGGACATCTACTCCGCCATCATCGCGTTCGCGAGCCCGGCGAGCGGCCGCATGATCACCGTCGAGGCCCGGCTCTTGCCGGGTGAGCTCGGCTTCCTGGCCGATGACATCCGCGGCGACATCATCGAGATCGGGAGCCACGACCGAGGAGCGATCGCGACGCTGGCGAAGTCCTTCGCAGCCGAGATCGTCGAGACCGCGCACCAGCTCAATAGCGACGTGGTCCAGCACTTCGCAGACCTGGCGCGAGCTGCCGTCGTCGCAGACTACGACGCCAAGCCCGACCAGCCTCCCGGAGCCCTGGCGGACCACGTCCGAGCCGACATCATCGAGATCGGGGATCGCCTCCTCGGAGGCCCCGGACCGCACGGGCTTCCCTGCGAGCTCCTGGAGGTCGGCCCCGGGACGGGTGGAGGCCAGGCCGCCAGCCCGAGCGAGCCGGGGGTGACGCATCTCGTGCGGCTCCGGATCGTCGCGGATCGCCCGGCACCGCCGCTCGACGGGATCCCCGGCACGATCTTCGTCTCGGAGGATGGAGAGCGGCTGCTCGTCGGCTGGCTGTCCAAGGGGAAGGTCTACTACACCGAGAGCGGAGAGGACACCGCGGCAGCCGGGGAGGTCTGGACCGCGGTCAAGCACCTGACCCTCACGGAGCGACTGGGCCTCTCCGAGGCGGCGGCGATCCTCGAAGCTCGGGTCAAGCGCCAGCGCTGACCAGTCCAGAGGAGACGGCCCGCCTCCCGTGTCGGTACGGGGCCTTCAGCGTCCGGTCGAAGGGCTGTGCCGTCTCGTGGGACCTACCTGAGCTCACTACACCGGCTCCCCGGGCAGCCCTTTCCGGGGGGCCTCGGCGGGTAGGCGCTCGATGAGGGATCGCGTCTCCTCGTCGAGCGTCTCGGGTACCGCGATCCGAACCGTGTAGTAGTGGTCTCCCGAGCGGCCGTCGGGCAGCGTCACGCCCCGGCCGCGCAGGCGGAAGCGCTGGCCTCCCCAGGTCCCCGCGGGCAGGCGCACGCGCACCGGTCCGTCGATCGTCGGCACCTCCACCTCGGCGCCGAGCGACGCCTCCGCGAAGGTCACCGGCAGGTCGGCCAGAACGTCCAGGCCGCGGCGCCGGAAGTAGGCGTGGGGCCGGACGCTGACGGTGAGGAAGAGATCGCCGCTGTCCCCCTCGCCCGGCCCCGCGTTCCCCTTGCCCGGCAAGCGCAACCGGGTGCCCTCGTCGACCCCCGCGGGGATCCTCACCCGAATGCGAGCCAGCTCCACCAGGCGGCCCCGCCCCGAGCAGCGCTCGCAAGGGGCGCCCGAGAGGCTCTCGCCGTTACCGTCGCATTCGTCGCACCGACGCTCTCGTTGCACCGAGAGCGAGGTGGTCACGCCGCGGATCGCCTCGGCGAAGTCCAGGGTC
>CAZIIB010000191.1:0-6982 GCA_964539125.1 uncultured Thermoanaerobaculia bacterium
GGCCCGATCACCAGGCGAGTGATGGTCTGCCCCCGCAGCTCGAGGCCCAGCTCACCCAGGGCCGACGGGAACAGGACGCGGAGCATCTGCGTCTCGGGTCTCAGGGCGACCGCCGAGTCTCCCAGCTCTGGCATGGGGGCAGCGTATCATGCGAGATCGGGCCCGATCCGGACCTCGAACGCCCTCCAGCGCGCGGCCGCGAGCTCGCCGCCCAGGTCGGCGTCGCCCCGGTAGCGGCGGTTCGGAATGCGCCGTTCGGGCACTCGGAAGGTCGTGGCGCCGGCGAGCGGGAAGGGGCCGACCACCACCCGCCCGTCGCGGCGAGCCACCCGATGTCCGGCCGCCTCGACCGGCGCGGGCCGGGCGTTGCATGCCACCAGCGAGATTGTGTCCGTCGCGCTCAGAAAGAGGTAGTCCGCCGCCACCTCGGAGGCCTCGGCCCCGGCGGTCTCGACCAGCTCCCCGTAGAGCTCGTCGAGGGGGGCGAAGAGCTCCTCCTCCCAGGCCTCCTCCCCCCGCCGCTCGCGGGCGAGGGCCAGAGCGTGGTGGGCGACGAGCAGCGCCGCGTAGGGCCGCGCGGCCGCGAGCCGCCTCGCGCCCCGGAGCCAGATCTCTCTGCGGACCTCGGCGGGCATCGTCCGGAAGTCGTGCGGCCGGCCGGTGGCGCGGTCGACCCGGGGTGCGGAGTCGGCCTCGCGCCAGCCGTTGTCGTGCTCGCGGACGGCCAGGACGATCTCGGCGCGGCGCGGGGTCTCGGGCAGGCCGTCGGCGCGCCACAGGGACGCGATCTCGCCGGCCAGATGGGCGTGGTCGCTCTGGGTCACCACCCGGAGCTCTCCATCCTCGGGGACCACGATCATGGCGTGGGGAGTGTAGCGCCTTGCCCTCCCGCCCCGGGCGCCGTAGCATGGTCCCACTCCTTCCCCGATCCGACACTCAGCAAGGCAGACAGCCCCAGGAGATTCCAATGAAGTTCATGCCCGAGCCGTGGCGCGTCAAGGTGGTGGAACCGATCCGGTTGCCCGACCGCGAGGAACGGGAGCGGAGGCTGGTCGAGGCCGGCTTCAACCTGTTCATGGTCCCCTCGGAGGCGGTGTTCATCGACCTGTTCACCGACTCCGGAACGTCGGCCATGTCGGACAACCAATGGGCCGGCATGATGATCGGCGACGAAGCCTACGCCGGCGCGCGCAACTTCTACCGCCTCGAGGAGACGGTGCGCGAGATCTTCGGCTTTCCCCACATGGTGCCGGTGCACCAGGGGCGGGTCGCCGAGAACCTCCTGTTCTCGCACCTGGTCGCTCCCGGCTCGATCGTGCCCAACAACTCCCACTTCGACACCACGCGGGCGAACATCGAAACCCACGGCGGCGAGGCGGTCGACCTGGTGATCCCCGAGGGCCAGGACCCGGCGGCCGACCATCCCTTCAAGGGCAACGTCGACCTGGCGCGTCTCCGGCATCTGTTCGAGACCACTCCGCGCGAGCGCATCCCGCTCGCCATGCTGACCCTGACCAACAACTCGGGCGGCGGTCAGCCGGTCTCGCTGGCGAACGTCCGGGCCACCTCGGAGCTCTGCCGGGAGTTCGGCATCCCCTTCTACCTCGATGCCTGCCGCTTCGCCGAGAACGCCTGGTTCATCAAGCAGCGCGAGCCCGGCCAACAGGGGCGGAGCGTCGCCGAGATCGCCCGCGAGGTCTTCTCCCTCACCGACGGCTGCACCATGAGCGCCAAGAAGGACGGCCTCGCCAACATCGGCGGCTTCCTCGCCAGCCGCGATCGGGACCTGATCGAGGCGATCAAGCGGCGGATGGTGGTGATCGAGGGCTTCCCGACCTACGGCGGCCTGGCGGGTCGCGACCTGGAGGCGGTCTCGCGCGGCCTGCACGAGGTGCTCGACGAGGAGTACCTGCGCTACCGGGTCGGTCAGATCGAGGCCTTCGGCCGGGCGCTGGATCACGCCGGCATCCCGATCATGCGACCGACCGGCGGGCACGCGGTCTACATCGACGCCAAGGCGTTCCTCCCGGGGATCCCTCCCGCCCAGTTCCCGGCTCAGGCCCTCGTCGTCGCCCTCTACCGGCGGGGCGCCGTGCGGGGGGTGGAGATCGGCAGCGTCATGTTCGGCCACGAGGATCCGGCGACCGGCGAGGCGGTCCCCGCGCCCATGGAGCTGGTGCGCCTGGCGGTGCCCCGGCGGGTCTACACCAACAGCCACCTGAAGTACGTGGTCGAGGTCCTGGAGGAGGTCCGGGACCACCGGGACGAGCTCCGCGGCCTCGAGCTCACCTACCAGGCCCCGGTGCTGCGTCACTTCACCGCCGGCTTCCGAGAGCTCGTCCCCCAGCCGGCCGCCGGCTGAGAGCCGGGGACCGAGGGGATGCGGGGGAGATCCAATCAGCCGTCCCTCTCCCCCGGCGGGTGGGAGAGGGATCGAGATGGTGAGGGGGGCGGTCCGATCGAACCGGCGTTAGACTAGCCGGATGAAGAAGATCAGCCGGGAGGACGCGCTCGAGTACCACTCCAAGGGCCGGAAGGGCAAGATCGAGGTCGTCCCCACCAAGCCCACCGCCACCCAGTGGGACCTGTCGCTCGCCTACACACCCGGCGTCGCCGAGCCGTGCAAGGCGATCGAGGCCGATCCCCTGGCCTCCTACGAGTACACCGCCCGGGGCAACCTGGTGGCCGTGGTCTCCAACGGCACCGCGGTCCTCGGCCTGGGCAACATCGGACCCCTGGCGGGCAAGCCCGTGATGGAGGGCAAGGGGGTCCTGTTCAAGCGCTTCGCCGACATCGACGTCTTCGACATCGAGCTCGACGCCTCCGAGCCCCAGGAGGTGATCCGCATCGTCAAGGCTCTCGAGCCCACCTTCGGCGGCATCAACCTGGAGGACATCAAGGCGCCGGAGTGCTTCGAGATCGAGCAGACCCTGAAGCGGGAGATGTCGATCCCGGTCTTCCACGACGACCAGCACGGCACCGCCATCATCTCGGGCGCCGCCCTGCTCAACGCCCTCGAGGTGGCGGGCAAGGAGATCTCTCAGGTCAAGCTCGTCTTCTCCGGCGCCGGCGCCGCCGCCTTCGGCTGCCTCTGGCTCTACGAGAAGCTGGGCCTCTCTCGCGAGAACGTGATCCTGTGCGACTCGAAGGGCCCCATCTACCAGGGACGCACCGAGCGCATGGACCCGATGAAGGCGGCCTACGCCGCCGACACCGAGGCGCGCACCCTGGGCGAGGCGCTCGAGGGCGCGGACGTGTTCGTGGGCCTGTCGGTGGCGGGGGTGGTCGAGCCGGACATGCTCCGCCCCATGGCCGAGCGGCCCATCGTCTTCGCCATGGCCAACCCGGACCCGGAGATCGGCTACGAAGAGGCCAAGGCCGCCCGGGAGGACGTGATCATGGCGACCGGCCGCTCCGACTACCCGAACCAGGTCAACAACGTCCTCGGCTTCCCCTTCATCTTCCGCGGAGCCCTCGACGTGCGGGCGACCGACATCAACGACGAGATGAAGCTCGCCGCGGTGCGGGCGCTGGCCGACCTGGCCAAGGAGGACGTACCGGACGCGGTGCTCCGGGCCTACGGGCTGGAGTCGCTGCGCTTCGGCGCCGAGTACCTGATCCCCAAGCCGATGGACTACCGGGTGCTGCTGACGGTGCCTCCGGCGGTGGCCAAGGCGGCGATGGACTCCGGCGTGGCGCGGGTGCCGGTGGACGACTTCGACCGCTACCAGGGACGCTTGCGGACCATCATCTCGAGGCGACTCGAGCTGATGCACGACTTGAAGGAGCGGGCCAAGAAGAGGATCAAGCGGATCGTCTTCCCGGAGGGCGAGCACGACAAGATCCTGCGCGCGGCCAAGATCCTGGTGGAGGAGGAGATCGCCCGCCCGGTGCTCCTCGCCCGGCGCGAGCAGATCGCCGAGCGGCTCGAGGAGCTCGGCCTGGGCGCGGAGCAGGTCACCATCGTCCACAACGAGAGCTCGCCGGCTTTCGAGGACTACGCCCGAGAGCTCCACCGCCTGCGCCGGCGCGACGGGGTGACGTACGAGGACGCCCTCAAGCTGATGCGCTCGCGGAATTACTTCGGAAGCATGATGGTGAGGCAGGGCGACGCCGACGGCCTGATCTCGGGGCTCACCCAGTACTACGCCGACACCATCCGGCCCGCGCTCCAGATCATCGGCACCCGCGACGGGGTCCGGCGGGTCTCCGGCGCCTACATCCTGATCCTCAAAGAACGCCTCTTCGTGTTCGCCGACACCACGGTCAACATCGAGCCGAGCGCCGAGGACCTGGCCGAGATCGCCCTGCTGTCGGCGGCCTTCGCGCGGCGCTTCCAGGTCGAGCCCCGGGTCGCCATGCTCTCGTTCTCCAACTTCGGGTCGAACAAGCACCCCGAGGCGATCAAGGTTCGCCAGGCGACCCGCATCGCCCAGGAGCGCGAGCCCGGCCTCGAGGTGGACGGCGAGATCCAGGCCGACACGGCGGTGGTCGAGTCGATTCTCGAGGAGACCTACGCCTGGTCGACCCTCGCGGGGCCGGCGAACGTCCTGGTGTTCCCCGACCTGAACGCCGCCAACACCGCCTACAAGCTGATCTGGCGCCTGGCGGGAGCCGAGGCCATCGGCCCCATCCTCCTGGGGATGGCCAGGCCGGTCCACGTGCTCCAGCGGGGCGTCGACGTGACCGACATCGTGAACATGGCGGCGATCTGCGCCGTCGACGCCCAGGAGCTCGAAGAAGAGCAGAAGCGTCTGCAGCTCGTCTTCGAGCCGGCCTGAAGCGGAGCTTCCGGGTTCGCGGCCACCTTCCGGCAGGTATAGAATCGTCAGTGATCGACGGACCCTTACCCCACTCAGCCGCAGGAGGTAGTCAGAATGAAACGTACCGTCATTTTCGTAGTTTGCGCGGCGCTTCTCGCCATCGCCGCGGCGCCGGCCTTCGCCGCCAGCAACAAGCCGCGGATCGCCGTGCTCGCCTTCCAGAACAAGGCCGACAACCAGTGGTGGTACCACGGCGGCGCCGAGGCCGCCCAGGACGTCTTCGTCACCGAGCTGGTCAAGAGCGGCAAGTTCCGGGTCATCGACCGCGAGCAACTCGATGCTCTGCTGCGCGAGAAGAACCTCAGCCTGTCGGGCGACGTGGATCCGTCGACCGCCGTGCGGGCGGGCAAGCTCCTCGGCGTGGAGTACTTCCTGACCGGAGCGGTGACCGAGTACGGCGCCACCGACACCAGCGCCCACGGCCGCTCCATCGGCCGCCTGCCCGGCTTCTCGGGGGGTAAGCGGACCTTCGTGGCCGCCATGAACGCCCGGATCATCGACACCGAGACCGGGGAGATCGTGTGGGCGGACGAGGCCCGCGGCGAGGACGCCCACTTGAAGCTCTCGATCGGTGGCTTCGGCGGTGGCGTGGACAACGACTCCCGGATGTTCGACAAGGTCATGAAGCCGGTCATCCAGGAGCTCACCGCCAGCATCAAGGCGGCCGACCTGTAGGCTCGGCCCTCTCGGAGGACCCCTCGAAGACCCGGCACGCCGCAGCCGGGTCTTCGTGTCTTCGGCCCTCTCGGCCCCGGCCGACGGCGGGGCGCGTCGTTGTCCCAAACCCCCGGCGGTTCGCACTGAAGTAGCGAGGCCGCCTCTGCGATGAAATTCCTTCGGTTCGTCTTCAGCCGGTCGGGCAAGGCTCGGCGACTACTCGTCGGAGCGGTGCTCGTGGGCATGGTCGCCGGGGGCGGGAGCGTGGGCCTGCTCGCCCTGGTCAACCTCAGCCTGCGCCAGGGCGGCCAGGGCTCTCTGGCCCACGTCGGTCTGCTGTTCGCCGGTCTGTGCGCGATCGTGACCGTGGGCCGGGTCGGATCGATCGCCCTGCTCACCCTGCTCGGCCAGGGGATGGTCAAGGAGCTCCGTCTCGAGCTCAGCCGCCAGATCCTGGCCAGCCCGCTGCCGACTCTCGAGAACCTGGGCTCCCACCGCCTGCTCGCGACCCTGACCGACGACATCAACGCCCTGACGCAGGCCCTGATCTTCGTGCCCGCCGTGTTCATCAACGGCACGATCGTGCTGGGGTGCCTGGGCTACATGGCGTGGCTGAACTCCACGCTGTTCCTGATGCTCCTCGCCGTGGTGGTGCTGGGCGTGGCGACCTACCGGCTGCCCGCGGCCCTGGGCATCCGGCGGTTCCACCAGGCGCGCGAGGAGCAGGACTCCCTGTTCGGGCACTTCCGGGCGTTGACCGACGGGGTCAAGGAGCTCAAGCTCCACCGCCGGCGGCGCTGGGCCTTCTCCGGGAACTTGGCGGAGACCGTCGAGCGCGTGCGCCACCTCCGCGTCCTCGCCGCTCTGATCTACGGCACCGCGGCGGCCTGGGGACACCTGCTCTTCTTCGTGGTCATCGGGGTCTTGCTTCTCGCCCGTCCCGACTTCATCGCGGCGAGCCACGACACTCTCGTGGGCTATACGGTGGTCCTCCTCTACATGATGACGCCGCTCCAGACCCTCCTCGACAACCTCCCCGTCCTGGGCCGCGCCGAGGTGGCGGTGGAGAAGGTGCGCACGCTGGGCTTCTCGCTGGCGCCGGTGGAGGAGGCCCGGATCGAGGAGCCGCCGGCCGACGCGCCGGAGCCGGGGTGGGCCCGTCTGGAGCTGCGCGGGGTGACCCACACCTACCGGCGGGAGGGGCAGGACCGGGACTTCCGCCTCGGGCCGGTGGACCTGACCCTCGCGCCGGGCGAGCTGGTCTTCCTGGTCGGGGGCAACGGCAGCGGCAAGACCACGCTGGCCAAGATCCTGGTGGGCCTCTACGCCCCGGAGGCGGGCGGAATCGAGGTCGACGGCCGGCCGGTCGGCGGCGAGGAGCTGGACGACTACCGTCAGCTCTTCTCGGTCGTGTTCTCGGACTTCTACCTCTTCGAGAACCTGCTGGGGCTCGAGACGGAGGGCGTCGAGCTTCACCTGGCGCGGCCCGCGCCACTGCGATC
>CAZIIB010000192.1:0-6979 GCA_964539125.1 uncultured Thermoanaerobaculia bacterium
GGCTCCGAAGTCGGGCTGCGCCCTTGGCTTTGAAAACCGGGTGGCACTTTCCGGCACTTTCCGGCAGGGTAGAGGGTCGAGCGCCAGGGGCGGCTCGGGCGGGGCCCTTCTCCATTTGCGTACTCGCGCACGGTGAGATACAACCTGGCACGACGCTCATCATGACCTCACAGGTTCCACTCACCGTAGTGATGCCGGCCTTCAACGAGGAAGGGTCGATCGAGGCAGCGATCGCCGAGGTCCGCCGCGAAGTCTTGGACCTCGTCTCCGGCTCGGTCCTCCTGGTGGTCGACGACGGCAGCACGGATGCCACGCCGCGCCTGCTCGACCGCCTGAGGAACGAAGACGCGAGGATCGAGGTGGTCCATCAGCCCAACGCCGGCCACGGCCCGGCGCTCCGCAACGGCATGGACCGCGCCACGGGCGAGTGGCTCCTGCTCCTCGACAGTGACGCCGAGATCGGCCTCGAGGCCTTCCTCGCCCACTGGCGCGAGGCGACCGGCCGCGGCGTCGCCGTCCTCGGTGCTCGAGAGCGTCGCCGCGACAGCTGGGTCCGCCGCGTGCTGAGCCGCTCGATTCAGGCGAGCGATCGGCTCCTCTTCGGCGTCTGGGTGCGGGACGCGAACGCACCCTACAAGCTGCTGCGACGGATGGACTGGCAGCGGGCTCGGCCGCTCATTCCGCCGGACACTCTGGCGCCGTCGCTCTTCCTGGCCCTCTCCCTCGCGCGCACCGACGCACCTCGGATCGAGGTGCCGGTGACCCATCGGCCGAGGGAGGCGGGGACGACGGCGCTGCGATGGGGCCGTCTCCTGCGGTTCTGTGCCCGGGCCTTCTTCCAGCTTCTCCGCTTCCGGCGGCGCCTCGCCCGATGAGCGCGAGCCCGCGGATCCTGATCATCGGAGCCGGCCCGACGGGGCTGGGTGCCGCCCTCCGGCTCCAGGAGCTGGGCCACGCCGACTGGCTCCTCCTCGAGGCTCGTGAAGTGGTGGGCGGCCTCGCCTCGTCGGTCGTCGATCGTGAAGGCTTCACCTGGGACCTGGGCGGCCACGTCGTTTTCTCCCACTACGAGCGCTTTGACCGCTTGCTCGCGGAAACCCTGGGCGATGCCTGGGTCGAGCACGAGAGGGAGGCCTGGGCCTGGATGCGTGGGCGCTTCGTTCCCTATCCGGTCCAAAACAACGTCTGGCGGCTACCGACGGACGACGTCCTCCGTTGCCTCATCGGCTTCGCGGAAGCCGCCCGGCGTCACCGAGCCGGCCCGGCCGAGACGTTCCGCGAGTGGGTTCTGACGCACTTCGGCCGTGGCCTCGCCGAGGTCTTCCTCCTTCCCTACAACTTCAAAGTCTGGGGGTACCCGCCGGAGCAGCTCGGGGTCGACTGGATGGGCGAGCGGGTGGCGCGCGTCGACGTCCGCCGGGTGCTGGAGAACCTGGTGCAGCGCCGGGACGACACCGGCTGGGGGCCGAACGCACGGTTCCGCTTCCCGCTCCGTGGGGGCACGGGCGCCATCTGGTGCGCCGCCGCTCGGGAGCTGCCTACCGAGCGCGTCTTCCTCGGCCGGGAGGCCGTCGCCGTCGACCCGGGCGCACGAACGGTCACGACCTCCGACGGCCGGAGCGAGCGCTACGAGGTCCTCGTCTCGACGCTGCCTCTCGATCGGCTCCTGGGGATGCTCGAAGGCGAGCCCGGCCTCACCACCGAGGCCGATCGTCTGGTCCACTCGAGCACCCACGTCATCGGGCTGGGGTGCATGGGTCGACCGCCCGAGAGTCTACGGACCAAGTGTTGGATCTACTTCCCGGAGCCGGCGGTGCCGTTCTATCGGGCGACGGTGTTCTCGAACTACTCGCCGCACAACGTGGCGCTGCCGGGCGAGCAGTGGTCGTTGCTCTTCGAGGTCTGCGAATCGCCGGCGAAGCCCGTCGCCGGGGAGACCCTGGTCGATGACGTGATCGCCGCGGCCCGGGCCTCGAGCCTGCTACCCGCCGGTGCCCGGATCGTCAGCCGCTGGCACCGGCGCCTGGAGTACGGCTACCCCACCCCCTTCCTCGGCCGGGACCAGGTCCTCGCGCCGCTCGAGCGCCGGCTCCGAGAGCTCGGAATCTACTCCCGCGGGCGCTTCGGCGCCTGGAAGTACGAGGTGTCGAACCAGGATCACTCCTTCATGCAGGGCAAGGAGGCGGTGGATCACGCGCTCCTGGGTGCCGAGGAGGTCACCTGCTTCGAGCCTGCCCGGGTCAACGGAGCCGGCCGGCCATCGCGCCCCGTCGCCGAGAGAGGATCGGTGCGTGTACGCGGGTGAGGACCCGGGCCGAGCGCAGGCCGGCGAGCGGCCAGGCCTGCGTCGTGCCTGGCCGCTGTGGCTCGCGGTGGCCGCTCTCGCCGTGGCGCTGCGCCTCCTCGTGGCCGGCCTCGGCTCGAACTACGACCTCGCCTCCTACCGCATCGTCGCGGACATCCTCGAGCGGGGCGGGAACGTCTACGCGGACACCCAGCGCTACAACTACGGGCCGGTATGGTTCCACCTCCTCGAGCTCTTCCGCTTCCTGGCGAGGTGGTTTCCCGATCCTGCTCTGGCCTTCGGGTACGTCATCTCGAGCTTCCTGTCCCTGGTCGACCTCGCCCTCGGCGCAATGCTCCTGCGGCGCTTCGGCACGGGCGCGGCGCTCTGCTTCCTCTTCAACCCGATCTCGATCCTGATCTCGGGCTACCATCGTCAGTTCGGAGCCCTGGCACTCCTGCTCGGCTTCCTCGCTGCCCTCGCTTTCGAGCGCGCCGGGCGCGAGGGGGAAGGCTCCCCGGCCGCCGGGCTCGGCAGGGCTCGATGGGCCGGTCTCGGGGCGCTCGGTGCGTCGCTCGTGACCAAGCATCTCTTCTTCGCCTTTCCCTTCTGGCTGGCCGTCCGGCAACGCCGCCGCCGCGCCCGCCTCCTGGTGCTCTTCGTCCCGCCGGCGATCTTCTTCCTCTCGTTTCTCCCCTACCTCGGCGGGGGAGGAGCCCGGGGGATCCTCGAGCACGTCTTCCTCTACAAGGCGCGTTTCGACGTTCCGCTCTTGACCGCGTGGCTCCCCGCGATCGTGGTCGAGCAGCTGCCGCTGGTGGTGAACTTACTCTCGACCTTCGTCTTCCTCACCGCCCTCGTGGCGGGCGCCTGGATCTTCGAGGAGGAGAGCGCGACCCGCGCCGCCCTCTTGTACACGGTGCTGCTCGTCGTCTTCGCTCCGGCCACGGCCAACCAGTACCTCGCACTCGTCGTGCCGTTCGTCGCGGTCTACCGCAACCCGTTCACCGCGCTGTTTACCGTCGTGGCGTCACTGCACCTGATGATCGATCGCGACGGCCTTCAGATGGCGGCGCTGGGAAAGTGGCTGCCTGCGGCTGCCGTGGGCTTTCCTGTCCAGATCGCGCTCCTGCTTGCGGGCCTCGTTTGGGCGTTCAAGCGGGACCGGTTGCTCGCTTCGGCCCGCGGTCTGGCGCAGAACGTCCGCCGGCGGCTCGAGCGCTTCTTCGAGCCCTGAAACGGAAACGTGCTGAAAGGTGGGTGGCACCTCGTGGCGCCTTGTGGCGCGCCACCTCGACCACCCTGCCTCCGCCGACCGGCCCCCTCCCGGTCGGGCTGCGATAGGTCTACGCCTTGACAGCCGTCCTCTGATGGGTCGCACCTTGTGGGTGGGGTCGAGGCATGTCCCGCCCGGTAGACTCACCCCGTCGTGCCCTCCCGGCCCTACCGCTATCGCTCCTTCGTCCTTCAAGAGCTCGCGCGCTGGGGGATCGTGCCCGGGCCAGCCACCGCGCCGGCCACGGCCTACCACCTGCTCAAGATGATCTACGCCTTCGAGATCCGGGAGATGAAGCTCCGCCGCCGCGAGCTCGAGCGGGCTCTGGGCCCTCAACCTCTCGACGACTACCGCCGCGGCCTCGAGCGCCTCAAGGCGAGGTACCGCGTCCTCAAGCTCGCCTCCCACGAGTGGGTGGAGTAGGCGAGGAGACTACTCCGCGCGAAGCACCTCCGCCGGGTCGGCCCGGGCCGCGCGGCGCGAGGGCACGAGGCACGCCAGGGCGGCGGCCGTGAGGACGGCACCGGCGGCGCCGGCGAAGACCAGCGGATCGTACGGAGTCGTCTCGAACAGAAGCGCCGCGAGCAGGCGCGCGAGTGCGGCGGCCGCGGCCAGGCCGAGGACCAGGCCGAGGGCCGAGAGCCCGAGCCCCTGGCGGACGACCAACCCCATGACCTCCCGTCGGCTCGCCCCGAGCGCCATGCGGATGCCGAGCTCCGGAGCCCGCCGCGCCACGCCGAAGCTGAGCACCCCGTGGACGCCGACCACGGCCAACAGCAGCGCCACGCCGGCGAAGACTGCGAGGAGCGTCATCAGGAAGCGGCGAGTGGCCAGGCTGTGGTCGAGGGTCTCCTGGAGGGGCTCGGCGTCGAAGACGGCGAGCTGGGGATCGGTCTCGGCGACCGCGCGGCGGACGATCGGCACGAGGGCCGCCGGATCGCCCGCGGTCCGCACCAGGATCGTGGCGCTGTTGGTCGGCGCCTGGTCGAGGGTCAGGTACGCGGCCGGCGGCACCGGCGCGTCGAGGCCGTGGATGTGCTAGTCGCCCACCACGCCGACCACGCGCCAGCGCTGCCCCCAGAGGATGATCTCCTGGCCCACGGGCGAGCCGTCCGGGAAGTAGCGCCTCTCGGCAACGCGGTTGAGGAGCGCCACGCGCGGCGCCCGGGCGGTGTCGCCCGCCTCGAGCCCGCGACCCTCCACCACCGGCAGACCGACGGTGGCGAAGTAGCCGGGCGTCACCAGGCGCATGGAGATCTCGGGCCAGTCCCGGCTCTCGGCCTCGCGCCCGACGACCGCCCAGGAGTTGGTGAAGCCCGCGGCCAGGGGATGGGCGTCCGCGATCGCCGCCGCGGCGACCTCGGGCCGGGCCTCGAGCCGGCGGAGCACGCCCTCCACGAACCGGTGATGGGCCGGCCAGACGGGCCAAACCGAATAGTCCCGCGGGTAGCGCGTCTCCGGGAGCTGGACCTCCGCGCGGAGCACGCCGGCGGTGCGGAAGCCCGGATCGACCCCGGTGAGCTCCCAGAAGCTCCGCAGCAGGAGCGTGGCGCCGATGGCCAGGAGCGTCGCCAGGGCCACCTCGGCCACCACCAGGGCGCCCCGGGCCCGCGAGCGGCCGCCGCCGGCCGTGGCTCCCCGGCCGGCGTCTCCCTTGAGCGCCGTCTCGAGGTCGCGGGAGCGGGCCTGGGCGAGGGGCACCAGGGCGAAGACCACGGCCACCACCGCGGAGACGGCGGCGGTGGCCCCCAGCACGCGGAGGTCGACGCTCACCGCGTCGAGGCGGGGGAGGTCGGCCGGCGCGAGGGACCGGAGCAGGCGGAGGCCGGCGAAGGCCACGCCGATGCCGGCGGCCGTCGCGAGGCCGGTGAGGAGAGCGCTCTCCACCAGGAACTGCCGGGCGAGCCGCCCCGAGCCGGCGCCGAGGGCCGTACGCACCGCCATCTCCCGGCCGCGCGCGGTGCCGCGGGCGAGCAGCAGGTTCGCCACGTTGACGCAGGCGGCGAGGAGCACCAGGGCGACCGCGCCCAGGAGCACCAGCAGGGCCGGGCGCACCGGTCCCAGCACCACGTCGGAGAGGGCTTCGACGTGGACGCCCCGGGCGTTGTTCGCCTGGGGGTAGGTCGCCTCGAGGTCCGCGGCGATCCCCGCCAGCTCGTCCTGGGCGGCGGCGACGCCCGAGCCCGGAGCCAGCCGGCCGATCTGGAAGATCGGGTGGGTGCTGCGCGGCAGGGCCACCGGGTCCGGTTGGAACGGCACCCAGACGTCGACCTCCGCGCGGCCCTCCTCGGCGAAGGAGCGGGCGTAGTCGGCCCGCCCGAGGATCTGACCGATGCCGAAGTCCGCCCGCGCCGGCATCACGCCGACCACGCGCGCCGGAGCGCCGTCGAGGCGCAGGGTGCTTCCGACGACGCCAGGATCGCCGCCGAACCGGGCGCGCCAGAACCGCTCGCCCAGGAGGACGACGCCGGGCGCGCCGGTGCCTCCCGAGTCCGCCGGCCCGGCCCCCGCGAGGTCGGAGCGCTCGAAGCCGCGCCCGACGAGGGGGCGGACTCCGAGCATCCCGAAGAAGCCCGGGGTCACCCGCAGGGCGTTCACCCGCTCGGGATCGCCGGTGTCCGCCGACAGGTTGAGCTGCCCGCCCAGGACCGCCGAGAGCGACGCCAGGGTCTCGCTCCGGCGCTCGTAGTCCAGAAAATCGGGCACCGAAGCGGGCTCGCGCACCGTCCCCGAGTCCCGGTCGGTCTCCCAGACCACCACCAGCTCGTCGGGCCGCTCGAAGGGGATCGGAGAGAGCAGCACGCCGTCGACCACGCTGAAGACGGCGGTGTTGGCGCCGATCCCGAGGGCGAGCGTGGCCACCGCCGCCAGCGCGAAGCCCGGATTGCGAGCCAGAGCGCGCGCCGCGAAGGCGAGGTTCCGGCCCAGCTCATCGAGCCAGCGCACGCCACGCTCTTCGCGCACCGTCTGCTTCCAGCTCTCGACCCCGCCGAACTCGACGTACGCCCGGCGCCGGGCCTCCTCCGGGGCGAGACCCCGAGCGATCCCGGCCTGAGCCTCCCTCTCGAGGTGGAAGCGGATCTCGTCGTCGAGATCGCGGTCCATCTTCCCGCGCGCGACGAGCGCCCGCCAGCGGAAGCAAAGATCGCGGAGCCAGCTCTTTCCCCTAGTCATTCGACAAGAGCGAGGCTACACGTCACTCTTGTCGATTGTCAAGGGGAAGCCGCCTCGGCGGCGGCCGCCGGGGCTCGAACGCAGAAACGGGGGCGTCGGACGCCCCCGTTTCCACGTCGTCAAGATCGTCCAACAATGCGGGTCGCGACGCACCGGAGGCGCACTCCCGGACTCCCCCGGCGCGCCGCGAACCCGGCTTCTAGACCATGACCAGCTCGCGCTCGCGGTCCGCGAGCGGCACGAAC